>DASCRS010000110.1:0-7727 GCA_034402455.1 Candidatus Poseidonia sp.
GGGAGTGCTTTCCACGAAGATAATGAAAATTCAGCATAAGCGAAAGGAAGCCCAGCACCAATGAGCAAAACAAGTGTTGGAATGAGTACGGCCCATGGGCGGTCCATGACTTTCTTTGCAATTCTCGCCCATACCCCGTCGTCCTTTGCTCGCATATCAAATGCAAAGGGAATTTTCAAATGGTTAACATTTGGACCCAACATGGCCATCACCGCAGGCAATACGATGGTTGAGTAAATCATGGCAATGGTGACTGCAATGGTTCCACCGATTCCCAATGACGGCAACGATGTGTTGGTGAAAAACAGCATGCCCATGAGGCCAATAGCCACAGTAATTCCAGAATAGAATACTGCCTTTCCAGCAGTGGCACAACTCATAGCGGTAGCCGTTCGCACGTCGTGCCCTCGGTCCAATTCTTCACGGAATCGGTTCACTAAGAATAACGAGTAATCAATTGAGACACCGATGCCGATCAGAGAGACAATGTTCGTAGCATAAACCGTCACGTCTGTTACATTGGACAACCAAATTGTCATTCCAATTGCCGCAAAAACAGTACCAACTCCTACCCCAAACGGAAGAAGAGCTGCAAAAACCGAGCCGAAAATCAATCCTAAAATTAAAATTGTTAACGGACCGGCGACAACTTCTGCCTTGACGAGGTCATTTTTGATTCGGTCGTCAAAGGTCCAATCGACTATGATTCCATCTGTTGCCCAGGCTTCAAATCCGTCGGCTAGAATGATGGTATCTCGTAATTCTGTTATGACCTCTTTCGCATCCTTTCTATCACCAGCGATGGTAATTTTGTTGATTGCATAATGGCCGTCTTCGTTGACAAGAACGCTATCGTTTCGGTTAACTTCCTCAACGTCCCAAGAGTACACAATTGTGACATCAGGGTGGGCTTCGAAGGCGTAGAGTGCTCTGTTTACTGCGTTTTGCCACCGGGCATCATCGTCACCAAATTCGGGATGGTGTACAATATATCTAAACGATGGACCGCTATCTTCTTCTCCAGTGCTAAAGCGTTCTGAAATGAGCCTTCCAGCATTAACAGACTCAACATCATCTTCTCCAAATCCTTCAGCCCAATCCGCACCCATAGAGATGAGACTTGTCATCAATATACACGAAATAAGGCCGAATGCGACCATAAATTTTCTTCTGTCGTGAATGACTAACCCCATCTTGTAAAACAGCCGGTCTTCCAGCATCTTGGGGTCTGTCGCACCTTCCATAAAGCCCGCCAAAAATAAGGTGTATATGAATCGGCGTTATGGGCTCATAGGCCAGCAAGAACATCAAAGGTGTAAATAAATCCTAAAAATGCGTGAATGAATACGAGATAGATGATGATATCAGCCGCTCGCCCGTGTTTCAGTTTCGCAGTAGCAAAAGATTCGCCGGCGTTACGTTTGTCTCGGGCTTCCCAGCCCATACGCGTTAGAACGACCATGAGGCAAAATCCTACAGGGCCCATAAAACCGTGAAGGCTTTGTGGAAACAAGTTGGAAGTCATATCACCGTTAGCATACCATCCGCTGACGGCTCTTCCGAAAAATGCAATGAGAATGACGGCACCCGTGGCCCATAACAAACGTTCACCATTTCGCTCATGCTGTTCGAGATATTGAGCCCTGTCCTCGCCTTTCAAATCAGATGATTTCTTGCGCCAAGCATATTGCCACCAAACCCACAATACCAGGCCACTCACAAGCAGAGGGTGGAGTAAAAGTGCAACAAAGGGTACAAGTTTCATGGTGGCTCAATCGCTCCGTGGAGGCTTTTGCTCATTGAAGTATGTGTTCGCTCAGGGGTAGAATCCAAACATCCCCATCGGTGCATTGAAAGCGGCGCGAATAAGCCCGCAGTCTAAGGGGGCTCGTTGTTGGAGGAATCGTACATGGAAACTTGCCTCAAAGCGGCATTTTCCCGCCCGATGTCCAATAACGTAAGAGTTGCAACAATGAACAAAGAAGCGGCATGGCAGATGCTTGACAAACCCCTCCGGGCAATTCTTGTTTTTGCTGCCCATGAAGCTGAACCTCCTGCAGCGGATGATGATGACGAACCCTCCTCATCACGCCGCCCTACTATTCCTCGTCACCGGGGACGAATGCGCCGTAGTGGGCGCTCAAGTGGAACCTCTCACATGGATTGGCTTCCCAAGCCAGATAGGGTCATTGCAGATCAGCCCTACTCAATCGCCTTCCAACTTGCCGCTCTTCTCATTCACAAACAATTGGATGCAGATTCTTGGGATGAATCTTGGAATGAAGATGAAACCAAATTGAGAGAAGTTTGTATGGCCAAAGGAGTTCATCCAGTTTGGCATACCATCGCTGAAAAAACAACCTTACTTGCCCAATTTTTGGCCTTTCCAAAAAGTAAGGTTTCCAAAAAATCGTCAAAGAAAAAGTTGGACTCGGAATTGTTCCGAATCGACCCCCTTGACTCCCAAGCGCTCACCACCGCCCTTCAATTCGCCGCCAAGTCTGTTGAAGATGCTGAAACCAAAGTAGCACTTCAAAAAGTCATCAATCAACTTTCTGGCGGTCGCTCAATTCAACCAGAAACCCATCTCTTAAACCTCAAAGGAAGCATGGCCTTTGTCAGTCTCCTTCTTTCCATTCACACTGGCTCATCGTTAAACAAGGCCACTCTCAAAGAATGTAAATCATCTAACGAGGGCCTCACAGAAGACCTTCTGGATTTGGAACAACTTCGCAAAGGAACGGTTTCGGATTGGGATGGCATGCTTGGTCTTGATGCCGAGGATGCATTGAATCTCGCACGACTTCGCTTGGCTTGGGCACAAGCTCCAAATTCGGCCGAAGAACTCACATCAAAGCAACTCTCCAAAGGCTTGTCATTGCTAAAAGATGCCAGTCTTACAGATTCAGTAGATCGCCTAACATGGTGGCAACTGAAGGCTCTTCATCGAGAGAAGAAGGATAAGGAAGCCATTGAAGTGCTCCAAAGCCTCAGCCTTGATAGTTCGTCCGATGTTTCAGAACTTCTTCCACTCATCGTTTCTCTGAAAAGTGCGGATGCAGAAGAATGGCTGATGAGTTATGTGGATATGTTGGACGATAGTGCATGGTTCAACATGGTCATTCATGATGGGCTCTCAATCGAAGTTAGGACGGCTGTAGCGCAACGGCTATGCGACCAGCAAGGGGAGTCTTGGCACGAAGCCAAATCCACAATCATAGATTTACTCTTGAAAGCATTGGATTTAGAACGCCTCTGTAATGTCTTCTCCCAAGATGAAATGCTTCCGTTATCTCATCCATATGAAGCCCTTTTCGTATCTCATGTTGCTACGGCACACCAATCGATTAAAATGAGTGCAAAACTGACCCAATGCCGCCAACAAGCACTACAGGCCATTCATGGTTCAGAAGTACCACAGGCGTTCAGTCCTGTTGCGGAACATCTTCTCTTGCTTCTTGAGGGCATTTACAAAGAAACCCCAGAAGTCGTTGAGGTCCTTAACAAGACAGCACTCAAGGCGTATTCTCCCATCAAGGCCGCTCTTTCTCAAAGCGGAAGCGGAGGGGTTGTGAGCCCGAATAATATCAAAAAGATGCGTGGTAGCCTCTCAGAGTTAGACCTTTCATCTATTGAACACCGTCTTTTTGAAATCATTTTGCTCACACTGACTATGAATGGATTGTTGCAAACCTATCACATTGGTTTGGCCCATTCTGAGGATGCTGCAGCAGCGGACGAATTGATAAAAGATTCATCGCTCCCAATGCGTTTAATTCCATCATTTTCCTATCTCGCTTTGGAGCATGACCTTGGACTTCCAAACTTTGTTGATTGGTACCAACAAGCAGACCCCCGCTCGCCATGGGCGCCTTTGGCCAGAGCAGCCCTTTTTGCCTCAACAGGGGATGAATTGAATTCGGCACGAGAGTATTCAAGGGCCGCAGAATTGTTTACCAGCGCGTCCATCCATGGAAATGAGCAGGAAGGAAATAGTGAAGATGATGATTCTGTGCTTGCACTCCCGATTACACTCTACAGAAAATCATTGATTCACTATGCCCATGCTAAGAATTGGGATGAAGCCGTTGGCTTACTCAACAAGGTTCCCGCTTTGAAGGCAGCCATTACGGAACGATTCAAACTCTACCTCAATGTATGTCATACGGCCATGACCGATACTGATGGAGCAACACGATTGATTCGCCGCTTTGTTCAACGAAAAGAAACCTATGAGGAAGAAGATGTTGAAGGTAATATCATTGAGAAATCCAAAACGATTTATCTTGAAGAGGAATTGGAACTTCTGCGAAATTATCCTTATGAGAAAGCACACATCCTTCCCGCTGACCCATTCCTCGGAAGAGTTACTGCTGCTTCAACTCGTATCAGTAAGGATAATCGCCGTTCACGCAATCATCACGAACAACAATTCCGCCAGTCCATGATGACGAGTTCACCTTCGATGAATGAGGTATACGATATCGCAAAATCCGCCGCTGAGGATGGTGCTTTTGAGGGCCTCATGTATCTTGAGCGCGCACAAAATTCGTCAAAATTCACCATTGCTGACCGACAGCGTCTTGCTGGCGTTGAACAGACCCTCTTTTCTCAATACAAGGACAGCGTCCCTACCTCAAAACGCCGCTTTTTGCATAATTTGAAACTCGCTCCACTTGTTATTCTTGACACCAATATATTGGTTGACGCTTTGGTTCAGAAAGTCTACGAGTTGTTGGATTTGGTATTTGGTGCAAACGTCAACATCATTGGAAGCAACCGTTTCCATGATGTATTACGACATCATGCTAAGGCGAAGCAACTTCATTTGATGATTCCCGATGATGTTCGTGGAGAATTGAAACAATTTGCCAAGGATAACCGCATTAGTTATCGCTTTAGTAGCGCCATGATCGCTTCTGAAAAGCTCGAGAAAGCCTTGAATGAATCGGTTCTACTTGGCCTTGTTGATGAGGTTCTTACAGAATACAATACATGGACTCCAACTTCTGCAATGTTGGCGCAATTGCCTGATTCAGATGAATCTCTAAACAACTTTCTACACAAGCACAGTGATGTGTTTGCAGACCTCACAGAATTGAAACAAGCACGCGGCCCAACTTACAGAACCACCATGAATGGACGTCATATTTATCCTGAAGTAACAGACCTAGATATTTACCGCCTCGCGACACATCTTGCAAGTCAACCGCTACCTGAAATCGGTGCAGTGCTTGTGGCGACCATGGACGGAGATTTCACCCTCTTAGACCGTGCGATTGAGGAAAAATTTGGATTCAGTGTTGCTAAGAATCATCGTACACTGAAGCCTTGGTTAAAACTCAACAATAACTGAAGATTTTCTTTTAGTTTGAAATAATGAATAAGCCATTATGTGTTATGATTAGCCGCGAGTTTACCACATCACATGTGAGCGATCATTGCTTCACCAAATGCACTGCATGATAGCAAGGTCGCATCACCCATCAGGCGCTCAAAATCATAGGTTACAGTTTTGTTTGAAATGGCACCTTCCATTCCCTTGACAATGAGATCAGCAGCATCTTTCCAACCCATGTGACGTAGCATCATTTCAGCAGAAAGGATGAGAGAGCCAGGGTTGACTTTGTTTTGCCCAGCATACTTCGGAGCAGTGCCGTGGGTTGCTTCAAAGATGGAAATGCCTGAATCGTAGTTGATGTTCGCTCCCGGTGCGATACCAATGCCTCCAACTTGTGCTGCAAGAGCGTCTGAAATATAATCGCCATTGAGGTTCATGGTCGTTAGGACACTGTATTCTGCAGGACGAGTGATGATTTGTTGAAGCATGGCATCAGCAATGACATCTTTGATGAGAATAGTATTGCCAGTTGTGGGGTTCTTGAGAGTGCACCACGGCCCACCGTCAAGTTCAGTTGCTCCAAATTCTTCCTTGGCAAGAGCGTAACCCCAGTCTCTAAAGCCCCCTTCGGTAAACTTCATGATATTTCCTTTGTGAACGAGCGTGACGCTTGGTTTATCATTCTCAATGGCGTATTGAATCGCTGCACGGACAATACGAGCAGTCCCTTCTTGAGACACAGGCTTGATTCCAATTCCAGATGTTTCTGGGAAACGAATTTTAGAAACTCCCATTTCATTTTGCAAGAAATCAATGACGCGCTTTACTTCATCACTGCCAGCCTCCCATTCAATTCCAGCGTATACATCTTCACTGTTTTCACGGAAGATAATCATGTCAACATCGCCTGGGGCTTTGACGGGCGAAGGTGTTCCATCGTACCAGCGAACAGGGCGGACACATGCATAGAGGTCCAACTTTTGTCGCAAAGCGACGTTAAGTGAGCGAATTCCTCCGCCAACTGGTGTTGTCAATGGCCCCTTGATTGAAACCAATCCATTACGCATGGCGTCAAGGGTTGCTTGAGGTAGCCATTCCCCTGTGGCATTGAATGCCTTTTCACCAGCTAGAACTTCCTTCCAAACAATTGCTTTTTCTCCATCATATGCCTTGTTAACAGCAGCATCAACAACACCTATCATAACGGGAGTAATATCCACGCCTATTCCATCACCTTCGATATAGTGAATCACAGGGTCGTTTGCAACTCTTAGTTGTCCGTTTTCCATAGATACTGGTGTTCCTGACATGTCTCTCAGCAGAAGCGACATGCATCTCCTTCAAGAATCAACCGCCCGTAGCATCTGCATGCACGGAAGAGTGGAATGGCAGAGTGGGTCACGAGCATTTGGAGTCAATGATTCGGGAGACCGCCTTGATTTTGATTGGGACGATGGGCCGACACCGATGCAAGTAACACTCCAAATGGTCGGCCTCTGTTCATTGGCAGATGTCGTGCTTGGTCTCAAAGAACGGGACTTTGACAAGGCATGGGTGGAGATGGACGCTGAGCGAGCAACGGGAACCCCTCGTGTTTTCACTTCAATTCATCTAGAGTATCATATTCGCGGAGATGTCCCTCTCAAATTGGTTGAGCGAATTGTGCAAAAAAGCCATGAAAAATATTGTAGTGTTTCTCATATGTTCAATGAGAAAATTGCCATCACGCATAGCGCAGTTGTCCACTCTTTTTCAGAGGCTTGAAGGGCGACCTTGCTGCATGAGCGCATTGGTGAGTGCTTTGGCCAACGAATGATACAAGGGGATCCATCCTTGATGCAAACCCTTGGGAGGCTGCATAGGAGCCCAAGTGTCTCCAGACGCCCGTACCGTCGCGAAAGGTTTGATGTGTTCACCGCCCATGTCAATGATGAGTGATAGATGGTATGCATCTCGGTCTTTTTGAACACGTGTTGAGTTAAGGTCAATGCTGACATTATCTGTTGGAAGTGTTTGATGAATTTGGGCATCTCCAAGTGTATCTTTGACGAGGATTGCAAGCAATTCTTCCACGGGCACCTTTGGAGAAGAAATCGCTCCAAAGGTCAATGTCTCTTCATCCTCCTCGTCATCATCCATGAAGGCGGCGAGAGGGTCCATCGGGTCAATGGTGAATTCAGATTGATGATTGTTATTTGAAGCAGGGGCCTCAATTGGCGTATCTAATCCTAAGGCAGCATAAATGTCAATTTCTTCATC
Source organism: Candidatus Poseidonia sp. (assembly GCA_034402455.1). Taxonomy (GTDB): domain Archaea; phylum Thermoplasmatota; class Poseidoniia; order Poseidoniales; family Poseidoniaceae; genus Poseidonia. The sequence goes on from DASCRS010000110.1 coordinate 7,601, forward strand.
ATCTTCATCAGATGAAATCAATGTATCTTCACTCAACACAAAACTCTCTGCCATTCTCATCATAGTTAAAGGATAGTTTTCCACGAACCTTCCTGCATCACAAATAGTGGAGGTCTTCTATTCGCCG
>DASCRS010000111.1:0-8226 GCA_034402455.1 Candidatus Poseidonia sp.
CTGGACTAAAGAAATTGAATGTCGGGTATCCTTCACTGAAGAATGAGCAATGATCTGATGCACACGATTCTGCGATGCTCCAAGTGATGGGATTACCTTCTGTGGGCGAATAAGCAAGGTCTTGCTCAATGGTTTCGCCAACCCATTGGTGCATCCTGTTCATGTTTTCATCGCTAGCTCCAGCGACATCAATACTCCAGTCGTATCGTGTTGCGGAGAATACCTCTCCTCCTGGACCAATAAGTGGTTCAGTTCGGGGCACAATTGGATAGTTTAGCGAAACCATATCAAAATTCATGTAAGCCTTAACTGAGACATTCTCTGGTAGGTGTGCAACATATGCAAGAGAGCCCAAGAGGCCCTCTTCTTCGCAAGCCCAGAGGCCAGCAACAACGGTGTGGTCAAATTCCATCTGAGCCAGTGCTTGCGCCATCTCAAGAGAAACTGTAGAACCTGATGTATCGTCATTGGCCCCTTCATTGGTTCCTCCACCTGGTGGCGTGAACACGTAAGCGATGTCGAAATGCCCTCCTACAACGATGTATTCGTCAGGATTGACTCGGCCCCAATTGTAGCCTACGACATTGAGTTGGTGGGGGTCATCATCGTAACGGGTGACTTCAACAAAGTCAAAGCCCATACCCCTCATATTCTCGGCCATGGCTTCTGCTGCTGCTTCGTAGGCAGAACCGCCTTCGTGAATGGATGCTTCACCGCACCACCGATTGTTATAGGATGAGGTGAGCATGTCAATTGTGTCGTATGCTCTGCGCCCATCAACCAACATCATCTCTTGACTGTCTTCCAGCACTAAGGTCGCATTCCATAATTGGTCGCCTGCTGTGATGTTGAGTTCAACGGTGTCTCGCTCGGAGTCAAGAATGAGCATTGTGATATTGGTTTGGCTTGCTGGGAGTGTGTAGTTAACATCGTCACGTAGTACTCCGAATTCATCTTGGAAAAAGGCCCCTGGAGAGCGGCTAATGGTCCAGTCGACGGTGCTTTCAACAGATAAGGTGTAGAATTGGCCACGTGCTGCGGTCATGGATTGTGTGTCATCAATTTCTAATTTAGCAACGACATTCTCTTTGTCATCTTCTCCAAAGCATCCCGAAAGGGGCGCAAGAAGGAATAGCGTTAACACGAAAAAGATCTGAATGGATTGTTTCATTTTCTCACCCCCATGTGCATGGTTCCAAGACGGTTTGCCCACCCATGAATGGCTGCAATACTTCTGGAATTCGTACTCTTCCGTCCTCAAGTTGGTTTTGTTCCATGATGGCTACTAAAGCCCGAGAGGTAGCAACAGCTGTAGAATTGAGTGTATGTGCAATCGGTTGATTTGGATGACCGGGTTGACCGTAACGAATTGAAAGCCGGTTGGCTTGGTAATCAGTACAATTTGAACACGAAACAATTTCCTTGTATTGGTTTGCACCGGGAATCCATGCTTCCAAATCGTATTTCTTTGCTGCAACCGTTCCCATGTCACCAGTACAGATGTTGACGATTTCATAATGGATGCCCAAACTGTTCCACAAATCTACACAATTGGTCAGCAGTTCTTCGTGAAGTGCCCACGAATCTTCTGGTTTTGCAATGATGATTTGTTCAATTTTTGTGAATTGATGAACCCTCCAAATCCCAAGGTCGGATTGACCGTGACTACCTACTTCTCTACGGAAGCAAGATGAAACCCCAACCATTCGTAGGGGGAGTAAATCTTCGTGGATGGTCTCGTCCATGTACATGGCAGTTAGCGGGTGCTCTGAAGTTGCAATCATGTAGAATTGGTCTGGTTCAACACCGTACATCACAGTTTCAAAATCGGCAAGGTCGGTTACTCCTTCGTAGGCTTCTCGGTTCATCATTACTGGCGGCTGTACAAAGGTAAAATCTCGCTGCCTTAGGAACTCCACAGCATAGTTCTGAAGAGCAAACTCCATGCGAGCAAGGTCGCCTTTGAGGAAGAAGAAACGACTTCCAGTTATTTTCGCTGCTCGTTTCAAATCAACCCAACGATTCATTTGAATCAAATCGTTATGGGTTCTGACATCAAAATCAAACTCAGGTTTTGTTCCATGGACGGCGTGAACGGTATTTCCAGATTCATCAGCACCCTCGGGAACATCAACGTGTAGGATGTTGGGGATAGACATTCGAATCTTGTCACGCTGCGCCATCGCTTCGTTGGTTTTTGCCTCCATCTCTGAAATGCGTGCTCCTAAATCTGCGACTTGTGCAAGAATGGCTTGAGCCGCTTCGTTATCCCCTGCTTTCTTTGCAGCACCAATGCCACGAGCCGCTTCGTTCTTTTCTCGTCGTAACTGGTCGGTATCATGAAGGAGGTTCCTCCAAGTTTGGTCAAGTTCAATGACCTGCTCGATGTTGTCGTGAGGGATACCACGCTTGGTGTGGTCGGCTCGGATCAGTTCTGGTTGTTCACGAAAGAGTTGCATGTCCAACATGTTATCACCACGAGATATTGAATTGAAGAATTTCGGTTCCCAAGAAGAGAAGGCCACCAACGAAATAGCCGAGAATGGCTCCTCCGTTAAGCAATGGAAGGCCTGCCTGCGCCTTTCCTCTTGCAACGTAACTCATTAGAACGAAATAGCCGACTAGGCCTCCAATGAGCGTTGAAATAGCGACACATGTTGCGCCGCTAGGGTCAAGGTATTGCAAGGCGGAGAGAACAAGCATACCAGGGAAAATGATGTCTCCTAGGCCCATAAACATCGCCTCTGTAGAGGGCTTCTTCTTGCGCTTTGTCTGAACTTTATCGGAAAGAACCCGCTTTGATTTTGCTTGTTCTGTTTCTTCTATCAGTGAATAATTGGTATCTTGAGGTGCTACCAAAAGGATGGGTAAACGCAGACCAATCATCGTATCTGCAAGGTCAAGCATGTGTTTTGATTTGTAAACCGCCCACGCATCATAGACGGCTGCGAGTATCATGAAAAGAATGGCCATCGGTGGCTCAAAACTAACTCCTAACATAACACATACACCGGCCCCTAATAGAACACCTGTTGTGTTGACAACATACCATTCGCTGTGGACATAAAGGAGAATCATCAAAAGGAGTGTGACTGTAAGTCCGATGAGTACTGGCACGGTTTGAAGTTGAACTCCGACGAGAGGAAACATATCTTCTTCCAATGCACCGGATTGAAGGTCAATTGTCAATTCGGAGACGCTCAGGGAAAGGGAAACCAGTTCCATATTATCCGCTGAAATACTGATGAACGTTGAGGTTGAATCAGAAACTACTGGGAACGAACCAATGTTATTGAGTGAAGTTCCATACAGCAGGTTGGCATTGTTTTCTCCAGTAATGACCAAATCGGTATAACCGTTTTCGTCTAGGTCAACAATTTGAACCGAAGCAACGCTGTCAACCAAAGTGTTGAGATTCATTCTGTCTTGGACGAGAAATTTCTTTTCTAGAGGCGCTGAACCATTCCACTCAATGCCTGTAACTGCACCGCTTGATTCCCCGAGCAATATCATTTGCTGGTCAGCTGGGAGTGTTGAGATGTTTGAGGTGGCGTAGGGAGATATTCCAATTGCTGTGGAGGTAAACGAAGAGGTGCTGTTCTGCAGGTACGCCATTCGAATTTCGCCTTCAAGACTAGGAGCAAGGGGATCACTAATCCCTCCATATTCATCCAAATGCACCACGCACGATGCCGACGGCGTAGCAATGAATAGGAGGGTGTCGTTGAGGAGTTGTGCATGCAAAATCCCTTCTTTGAAATCAATTTGAGGCATCATCCATTGAGCCTGGAATGTAAGGTTACCAGGATAATCTTCGAAGGTGTTGTAGCGTATGAGTTCAGAAGCGGTATTAAACAAATACATTGCATCACTTGTTTTTACAGCAAGGGCACATCCTGTGTGCATCGCAGCAATTGGTTGCTGGCTCCCATCATCACCTATCTCAAAACAAGCGTATGATTGAACTAAATTGCCTGTTTCTGCATCTACAGTCCAAACCCAAGCCCCACTGGTGAAGGTGAGCAAATCGTGGGTGGTCGCCATTCTTATTCTTGAATCAAATTCATTCTCGGAATGATTGTGAGTCATCGACCAAACTGGTTCATCCATTCCGTTTGAGATGCTCCATGCAGATATGGTAACATCGTAACCACCATCAGTATAACCCATGTTGGAAGTGATAAACCCATCATCACCCCATGTTCCAAGAAAATCTCCTTCAATGTCCTTTTGTTGTGCCATTTCAAATGGTTCAGCATCAAAATCAATCAACATCACGTGAGCAAGGGGGATAGTACTGTACAACAGAGCAAGGGTAAGAACGACCATCATTCCGTATTTGATAAGGTATTCTTTCTTGTTCTTTGCAAGCCAGATAATGAATGCAGTAAAAATGAAAATTGCTACAAGCTCCACTGCGACATAGCGAATTTGACTGGCACCAGAACTCCCGAATGCTTTGAGTTCTCCAACATCGTAATACGGTCGCATGTAGGCTGCAAGGGCAATGGTTGCAACAAACATACCAGCCATTGAGACCATGCCGACCCACTGTTCTTTGAAGAGTTCAAGGAGGTTATCTTCCTTGCGAAGTTCGTCCTCAACCTCTGCGAACCTATCGCTTCGGCGTCGTGCCTCCTCCACGTTAGCCCCATCGGTCATGACTCTGCGAAGCATCTCTCTCATATCAGCCTCGCGTCCACATGACGGTCAAATTAGCGAAGGAAGAGGCTATTGTAGCCGACCGTCTGCACGATGCATGAGGGGGCGAAAAGAAGTGCGCCTCTGGCTCGAATCAACCAAAAAACTGGGGATGGCTCTTGGTTTACTTAACACTTCAAAGGCAGTAGAGGCACTTCATCTGCAACCATCTACATTTACGACGGTACATGTGGCGGGGAGTAATGGAAAAGGAACAACGTGCGCATTGCTTTGTACAGCACTGACTAACGAAGGAATATCCAATCTTTTGTTTTCTTCTCCGCATTTGATCCGTGTTGAAGAACGAATTCGCATCAATGGGGCCCCAATTCATTCCAATGTTTTGGACAGAGCATTAGAGAAAGTTCAGCAAGTAACAAGAACACATGGCATTAGAGTCACTTTTTTCGAAGTCACCTTTCTTGCCGCTCTTGTTGTTGCCTCTGAACTTGAGGTTGAAGTGATGGTACTGGAAACTGGACTTGGAGGGCGCTTGGATGCTACCCGGGTGGCTGAAGCAGATATCAGTGTCCTCACGACGATTTCAACGGAGCACACCGATGTGTTGGGAAAAGAGAGGACCGCCATCGCTCGGGAAAAAGCGGCCATAGCTCGTGCTAATCGCCCCCTGATAGTCCGTTCACCTGGTGACGAAAAGGTATGTGAAGCCATTGAAGAAACGGCCCTCAATGCTGGAATGAATTTGCTCAATGAGGAATGCGGTCCTGCAGATGTGAAGTATGTTGAAGTTCCTTCTGGGGCCACATTCCGTGAAGAGGCGCAATGTTTGGTTGAAGAGATATGGTCTCATCTTCAATGTGTTAATCATCAGAAGGGACCGATAACCAGCAATTGTGTATGGCCCGCCCGCATGCAGATTATTGAACCCCAGAATTCAAACGAACCTGGATTTTTACTCGATGGTGCCCATAATCCAAGCGGCATATCTCGCGCAGTGAGCGAACTTAGCCGCCAATCACAACTTATGTCAGGCAATTGGGTGCTTCTTTTCGGCACCTCTCCTCAAACAGATATGAAAGGAATAATGGAGCCTCTAATTCACCTTTGTAGAGAAAATCCTCCCGCTGCAATTATTTTGAGTGAACCACAAGGAGGACGTTATCCTCCAGTTCCAACTATTGAATTGAAATCGTGGTTTGATACGCTTGAAGTCCCTATTTTCATTCATCCCGTGCCCAGTGATGCAGTCGCCCATGCAAAACATCACTACGACCAATCAACACTTGTGGTGTCAATCGGTTCGCTTTACATGCAAGGAAATGTTTTGGTTTCACTCGGTATTGACAGTGATGCAGACTTGAGTTTTGTAGCGAAGCACTGATAGAAGTGCGGCTGGTGTGAGGAAACGGTGAGCCAATGAAGGAAAAGCATCTTGCTATCCGAATTCAGCAATGTCTCGCCCTTGCTGAGGCATCAAATTGCCCTCGGCGCACCTTTGGAGCACTTTTGGTTGACCCTGAGCGAAATGTCGTCCTCATGGATGGATACAACGGCGGGCCACGCGGAGGAGGGCGCTTGTGTGGCGGTGAAGAATGTCTGCGCGATACGATGAATATTACATCGGGCACAAGGGTTGAAATTGGATGTCACCATGCTGAAATGAACTTAATTTGTAATGCTGCAGCCAATGGTGTTTCCACTAACAAGGCCTGGCTGATTGTAACGGGCGAGCCTTGTATGATGTGTGCCAAATTGATTCACCATGCAGGAATTTCTCGTGTAGTCATTGTAGATGGTGGCTTTATGGGCGAGAATGGAGTCGGTTACCTCGAAAATCACGGAGTGGAGATTCAACGAACTGAAGGGCCACAAGACCCTCGTGCATAGGGCGCGACGGGAAGTAAATCACTGGCCTTTATTTGTAAACAGCGATTCGCATGAGTTGCATCATCATTGCATACCAAAGCGGTCGCTTTTACCACCGTCTTGGTCTTGCTTTCTTGTGAGAGAAAATACGACGATAACTGCGGCTATCAGCAGGACAAATCCTAGAACCGAAAGAACGGTTGTGCTCAGTCCCTTAGATGTGTCAATACCCGAATTTGGTACTTCAAGAATTACGAAGGCAGATGACACATTTAATTCACCGTAATTGTCCAATGCACGAATCTGCACTATATGTTCACCAGTGGGTGTGCCACTTCGGATTGATAATAGAGCAGAATATTTTCCGTCATTTGCGATTTCATCCCCGCCATTTGTACCGTCATCGTACATTTGGAGCCATGAACTCTCTCCAATTGGCGTGTAAACTCCCATGTCAATTTGAACTCGCTCAATCCCGTCAGGGTCGCTGACCTGAACTGTAAAGGCGATCTGCTCAGTCCCATCTTTTTCAATTGTGATTGGTTCAGCGAGAATGGTTGGACGATCGTTGAGAATGGTAATTTGTACAGGAATCAAGTTTGTTGATTGGACATAATGAGGTCCAAAAACTGGATGGCCTACCGAGCCATCAACTGGAGTCCACACCCGATGCTGACCAGTTGCTCCTAGAGAATCATTTGACCGCAGGAGCAACGATTGTTGGCCAGGAGTCATGCCTGAAGGCATGACGAACATCCCCGCCCAGATTGCGGATTCGGGTGAGCCTGTGACTGAGAGAGATTCAATTTCTCCACCGTATTCACGCAGGTCCACATGCATGGAAGTGACTCCATGCCCGTCGTATGCTTGGACATTGATGACGATAGAATCGCCACGTTGGAGTGTTGATGGTGCAATTTCAACATCGGTTAAACGAGGTGCTTGATTCACTACCATTACTTGGCCAACGGCTTGGCTCACCGCTCCAAAACTATCTTCAGCTGTGATGTTTAGATCAAATAAGCCCACTTCAAGCCCTGGTACATTGAATGAAGCGGTGAATACATCATCTCCAATGTTTGAATCGCCGTCTAAACCACGGTCGTTGAGGTCGATGAGGGTTCCCCCAAGCGGTGAAAGGTCCACTTGAACAAAGAGAACATTCCATTCGGCATCCGGCACAGGGACTTCGAGGTGTGCTACACTTCCACTTTCTCCTATAATCAAACCTTCACGAAGTTCAAGCGTGCCAATCGCAGGAGGCGTGTTTTCATCTTCGCTGACAATTTCAGGAGATAATACTCTCTCGAGGTACTGTGTTTCATTCATGAACGCTTCTTCACCAGATTCACCGAAAGGAATCGCAAGAGAGCGCGAAACGCTTGAAATTAAGCCCTGCAACGGGCCTGCTGATACCAAGTTTCCTTGAGCAGTCCCGAGTTCACCATACTCGCCATAGGTACCAGTCCACTCAATAACCGTTAGATTGTGTTCATCACGAACATCAATTCTCGTAGTTCCAGCAGTGACGGTCATCGGTAGACCTTCCTGGCCGTCTAAGCGTAGAATATCGCCAGGCTGAAGTGGTATTGGCATCAATCCTGTTTCTCTGCTCACAGTCAGATTTCCAAGACCGCTTTCTGCGACGGGGGCCGTTGCATTCTTGGCTTGAGGGCTACGTTCAGGGCGCTCGTCCCC
>DASCRS010000112.1:0-4144 GCA_034402455.1 Candidatus Poseidonia sp.
GAATATGTGATTCTACGGGCCTTGTTTTTGGATTGATGCCCCACCCCGAAGCGATCTATGCACAATGGCTTCACCCCCATCATACACGAGATGGCGCACCAATTCACGGCCTTGGATCAATGGAAGGGTGGGAAGGCGAAGGTTTGCAACTTTTCCGCAATGCGGTTGAGTATGTTCGTTCCAACAGGTGAATTTTATGGAGGCTGAAGGCCGCCAAAACTACATCGATGCATTACGAGGGGTCGCTGTTGCATTGATGGTTATGGTTCATGCAGCAGCTACATGGAACCCCTTTTCCTCCACTCAAGCCACACCTCTTGCTTACCTTATTTCTGGTCTTGGCGGGTTGGCAGCACCTCTCTTTGTGACTTTATTGGGCTGGGGGCTAATGAAAACCGATCTTTCAATTCACCAACGCTGGAGTCGTGCCCTTTTCTTGATAGTATGCCAAGTATTTGTAAACATCAGCGCCCCCCACCTTTTCGAACCCCTCACTCCTGGGGTTTTATCACTCATGGGACTCCTTATTCTCCTCGAACCGATTTGGGCCCATCCACTGAGAAAATACCAAAATCAAACTCTTTCATTTGCGATTATTTCGCTCTCATGCTTTATCGTAATTTTTGCCTTTCCCGAAATCCAGGGCGAGGGGCTTTGGAATTCTAGAGTACATACTCCTGATGTTCCAACCCTCGTTCATCACCTCATTTTAACAGGAACCTATCCTCTTTTTCCTTGGCTTTTATTTGCAGTTTTGGGTGCAACCATCGGCCGATTAGACAGCAATTCCATTTCTCCATTTTACGCAGGGGTGCTCACTACTGGCCTTATTTTTTCAAGTCTAACGCTTGTTTGGGCGGAATCAAACAAACAAACCTGGGCACTCCCATCTGGCGACGCCGTCTTGACTTTCTTCCCTTCAAACGTCCCGTTTTTGATTGCAGCAATAACAGGGACCATCCTCCTATGGATAATATCAAGCCGACTTCTAAACAAATCCACTTTACTTGCTGGCGCAGGGCGCTGCTCACTCAGCGTTTACGTGGTCCACTTTATCCCACTAGCACTTTTACATGACCTGAATGACACATTTGAATGGACACTCCCCCAATCCTCATTTTTCGTTTTATCCTATACATTTGGAGCGGTTGTTTTAGGTGCACTGTGGTATTACAAAGCCCCACGGAGCACACTTGAAAACCTCATGAGATATTTCGATAAAAAACCCTCAACAACAGAACATAATGAATCGGAGTGAAGGGAAACGGTTCATAGAGCGAATTTAACTCTGTCAACATATGACATGGTCAACTTGGATTGCTCGAGGAATATTTAGTGGAACATTGGTTGTTGCCGCCAGTGAATTAGCAAAACGCTCCACCCTTTACGGAGCGCTCCTCATCTCCATCCCATTCTTGAGCATACTTTCCATCCTGTGGCTTTACAATGACACTAACGATACGGAACACGTCGCAGATTATGCTGAAGGAATACTTTGGCTAGTAATTCCTTCTCTTTGCCTTTTCTTTCTTCTTCCATACCTTTTACGCAGAGGCTGGAATTTTGAAACGGCCCTTGCGCTAGGAATTTTTGCTACCGTTTGTATGTACATCGTCGGAGTCTATGCTGCCACAGCACTGGGAAGCGTTGATGCGTAGAATTCAATCCAATGAGATTCCAGTCTGAACCGCCCAAAGCCGAGCATAGGTTCCGTTTAATTCAATCAAGTCATCATGACTTCCGTCTTCAATCACAGCTCCGTTTTCAAATACCAAGATACGATCTGCCTTTCTCACGGTTGAGAGGCGATGGGCGATAATGACAGTTGTACGTCCCTCGGAAATACGACCGATAGATCGCTGAAGAGCAGCCTCAGTCTCGTTATCAACCGCAGAAGTCGCTTCATCTAGAATTAGCAAGGGGGCGTCTTTGAGAACAGCACGAGCAATGGCCAGCCGTTGGCGCTGACCACCAGATAAGCGATGACCACCTTCCCCTACCATAGTTTCCCAATCATCGGGAAGTTGTTCAATGAATGATGTGGCTTCTGCAATATTAGCGGCCGCCTTAACATCATCATCAGTACTCTCGGGTTTTCCATAACGAATATTTTCCAATATAGTCGTCGGAAAGAGAGTGATGTGCTGGTCAACCATCGCGATAGAAGAACGAAGATGCCTCAATTCCCACTTCGGGAGGGGCGCGCCAGCCCATCTTATTGCGCCATTAGTCGGTTCAGCGAATCGTAGAAGAAGGCGAACTAGAGTTGTTTTTCCAGCACCAGTGGAACCAACAACCCCCGTAGTGTGTCCTGCCCGTAGTTCTAGATTAAGGTCCGAGAACACATTTTCACGGCCAGGATAAGCAAAACCAACACCCTCAAGCACGATATTCGCATCCACAACATCACAAAGGGCCGGCCTGTGCTCACCCTGAACGACCTCTGTGGGTGAAGAAAGAACATCAAGAACTCGAGTGGATGAAGCCATTGCGCGCTGATATAAGTCAAAGGTTTCACCTAGGCGCGTAAGAGGCCACAAGAGTCGTTGCGTCATGAAGACTAAGACAGAATACGCTCCAATCGCAAGAACTCCCTCCAAAGCCAACCATCCACCAAGTAGTAGAGTTGCGGTAAATCCACAGAGAATTGCCATACGAATCAATGGAGTAAATGCCGCAGATAGTCGGATTGCTTCTCGATTTGCATCACGATACTCGTTGCTCAAAACCTCCACGCGCCGCATCTCTCTTTCCTCGGCGGTAAAAGATTGAATGGTAGACATCCCCGACAGGTCATTTTCAAGCAATGCATTCATCTTCCCAGCAGTACTTCTGACCTTTGCATATCGGGGCTCAAGACTGCGTTGATAGCGAAAAGACCCCCACACAATTAGTGGGATTGGCAGAACAGCGAATAGAGCAACCTCCCAAGAAATCATGAGAAATACAGCACCGACCACGATTACAGTGGTACTTACTTGCAAAAGGTCATTTGCACCCTTGTCCAAAAATCGTTCCAATTGATTTATGTCGTCATTTAGAATTGCGAGAATATCGCCCTTTTGCCTCTCATCAAACCACCCCATGCCTTGTTTTTGAACATGGTCAAAAGTATCCAATCTCAATTCATGTTGAACCGTCTGGGCCAAATTTCTCCACAAAACCCCGTAAAAATATTCAAACAACGACTCAAGGCCCCAAATAAGGAATGTTAGCACCGATAGGAAAATCAGCTGATGCCACGGGTCAACCAATCCATACGATGCGATCATAGAATCTTCTTTTAAGACGACAACGTCAACTGCTAACCCAATAAGTAATGGGGGCGCAAGGTCCCATATTTTGTTGAAAATAGAACAGAACGAAGCAAGCCTAATAGTGGCTTTGTGGGAACCCATGTAGGATAACAAACGTCGAAACGGCCCCACTTCCCCCATGATATTGCGAAGACGAGGCACTTTGAGAATACTCCCTTTGAAAACACTCGTTAGCGTAAGCCCTATGCCCTGCCGATGTGACGGTAAAGCGAGAGCCATGCATGTCGGGGATACAACCGTTTTGGAAAAGGTGCGAAGAGGTGCTCACCCCGCCCGCCACATCACTCTCATTGACCCCGCAAAACAAAGCCCTGAAACCGCTTCACAACGAGCGATGATCGCAGTTGAAAGCGGCTCTAGAATGATTTTTGTCGGCGGCTCAACCGACACACCAGACAACATCGTTCATGCTACCTGCCAAGCGATTCAGGAAGCGTTTGAACTGCGCATGTTCGCCGCAAGCCAGGACCCAGAAGGCACAGAATCTCAATGGGATGTGCCTGTTGTTTTGTTCCCCGGCGGAGCCCATGCATTATCTCCTGCAGCCGACGCCATCACTTTCATGATGCTCATGAATTCAACCAAACGTGAATTTTTGGTGGCCGAACAAATTCGCGGCGCCCCTTATTTAGAACAATTTGGCGTCGAAGCGCTTCCAACTGGCTATGTTGTTTGCGCACCAGGTGGCCGAGTTGGCGAGGTGGGGGCTGCAGAATTAATTCAGCCAACCGATGTTGATTTAGTCCACGCTTATGCGCTATGCGCCAAGATGTATGGCTTCGCCCTTCTCTATCTTGAAGCAGGCAGTGGAGCGTCCCATCCAGTGC
>DASCRS010000113.1:0-4308 GCA_034402455.1 Candidatus Poseidonia sp.
CCACCAGTGAGCGTGTGAATTGCATTCCCCAAAGGGTCCTGGATTGAGGCTTGTCCCGGTTCAATCCCTTTTGGAACATGGCGAGCATTTACCGCTGGAACGGTGAAGTAAGGTGCAAAGGCTCCGTTTCCATGAACACCAAAAATAGACCCGTTTTCACAAATGTGTGCGTTTCCTTCATCGCACCTTGGGCAATTCCAGCATGCGAGATGGCATTCAATTGCTACGATATCGCCAAGAGTATGGGTGTTGACTCCTTCGCCTAAACCTACAACTTCACCGCATGTTTCATGTCCAGTTACAGTGCCAAGAGGGACATTTTCTCGGCTCCATTGGTCCCATTTCCAAATATGCAAGTCCGTTCCGCACACCGATGTTGATTTTGTTTTGATCAATACCTCGCCTGGCTTAGGAGTTGGTACTGGATGTTCTTCTATTGAAAAACCACCGACTTCATCCCGACTTTTTGTCCAAGCAGCCATGGTATTGGGTAGAAGATTCATTGCTCGCCCTCGTTTATGTTTACATTGGACACCTTTTCATTCTTCGCTCAAAGGGTTTTGCACAATCGTTTGCTGAGATAGTAAAACAACACCGATGTTGGGGTATGTTGATTAGGGAGGCGCGACGGCCTAAAAGCCCGTTGATAGTGCATGAAGTACGTAGTCGTTAGCGGAGGTGTCCTTTCTGGTTTAGGAAAGGGCGTAACCGCGAGCAGCATCGGAGTTCTTCTCAAAAGCGCAGGCCTCAAGGTTACTTCCATCAAAATAGACCCTTATCTCAACAGTGATGCTGGCACTATGTCTCCATTTGAACATGGTGAAGTTTTCGTTCTTGATGATGGCGGCGAAGTGGATTTGGACCTTGGAAATTATGAGCGTTTTCTTGACATTAACCTTTCGAGGGACAATAATCTCACTACAGGAAAAATATATTCAAAAGTAATAGAAGCTGAACGGCGAGGCGATTACCTTGGAAAAACGGTTCAGGTTATTCCTCACATCACCGATGCCGTACAAAATTGGATAGAAGATGTGGCTTATCGTCCGGCTGATGGAAGTGACGAGGTACCTGATGCATGTATTATTGAACTTGGAGGAACGGTTGGAGACATTGAATCAGCTCCCTATGTTGAGGCTTTAAGACAATTTCAATTCCGTGTCGGAAGAGAAAATGTCACATTTGTCCATGTTTCGTTAGTACCAGTTCTTGGACCTGTTGGCGAGCAAAAGACCAAGCCAACACAGCATACGGTCAAGGAACTGCGTGGCCTTGGAATTACCCCAGACATTCTCGTTTGTCGTTCATCACAACCACTTAACGACGAAACACGTAACAAGCTTGCCGCCTTCTGTCATGTCAAACCAGAGGCGGTAATGTCAACACATGATGTCCCAAACATCTACCATGTCCCGCTCATGCTTCAAGAACAAGGGCTTTGCGGAATTCTTGGTGTTGATTGCAAGAAGACTGATTTGCTCACAAACTGGAGCAAAATGGCTCATCATGTAGATGCACTCTCTGAAGAGGTCCACATCGCTATGGTTGGGAAATACACCGATTTGTCCGATGCCTATCTTTCGGTCATCAAAAGCTTACAACATGCTTCAATGGCAGTAGATCGCAAATTGGTTATCAATTGGATTGAAGCCAGCCACCTCGAACCATCTTGGTCGGAACAATCACCTGAGGAGTACAATGAAGCATGGAATTCGCTGAATGCTTCACACGGAGTTCTTGTACCAGGTGGCTTTGGTGATAGAGGCGTGGAGGGGAAAGTCCTTGCTGCAAATCACGCCCGTACCAAGAAAGTCCCCTATCTTGGAATTTGCTTGGGCCTTCAGGTTGCTACCATTGAATTCTGTCGTAATGTACTTGGTTTGGAAGGTGCAAATTCTACAGAATTTGAGGACAATCCTGAACACGCAGCGGTGGTCTTCATGCCTGAAATTTCTAAGACTCATTTGGGCGGTACTATGCGTTTGGGAAGCCGCCTCACATTGTGGCAGGTTGAACAGTGTGCTATTCGGGACCTTTACGGCCCAGGCGATACGGTTGATGAACGTCACCGCCACCGCTATGAAGTCAATCCAGATTTGATCGAGCGAATTGAAGAAGCGGGCTTGATTTTCGTTGGAAAAGATGAGTCTGGGCAACGTTGTGAAATCTTTGAACTCACAGACCACCCCTATTATGTCGGAGTCCAGTATCATCCAGAATTCAAATCACGCCCAAATCGTCCAAGTCCTCCGTTTTTGGGACTTCTCCAAGCAGCCGCTAAACTGAGTTAAAATCTCAGTTGATTTCCTTCATCCATTTGGGGATAAGGGTGGGAAGTAATTCTCCTGCAGGCCCAAGATGAACTTCATCAAAAGCATCAGCGTTGGCAGGGGCTTCAAGATTGACTAAAACCGTATGAGCACCCGCAATTTTGGCTTGAATTACGAGCCCAGCAGCGGGATAAACATGCCCTGAACTGCCAACGACAATAAAGAGGTCACAGTCTTCAACAGCCTCCATTATTTTCTCCATCTCCATCGGCATCTCCCCAAACCATACGATATCAGGGCGCATTCGTGATGGAGTAGCGCAACAGGAGCAATAAGCAAAATCTGGTTCTAGGTCCCTTGGGTCCATTCGGACTTCGGTTTCATGGCTGAATTCACATCGCAAACTCCTAAGTTCTCCATGCATGTGAATAACATCACTACAACCCCCCCGTTCATGTAAATCATCTACATTTTGGGTGATGATGGTAAAGTGCTCAGTTCCGTTTTGGAGTTCAGCAAGAGCACGATGCCCTTCATTTGGCTCAACATCAAACAATTGCTTTCTTCTTGCCTGGTAAAACCGCCAAACCATGTTAGAGTCAAAATCCCAGGCTTCAGGAGTTGCAACCTCCTCAACACGATGTTCTTCCCATAACCCTCCATTGTCACGAAATGTACGTACGCCCGACTCCGCCGAAATTCCTGCACCCGTAAGAACGACAATCTTTCTTTGCATGGACGAATGAAAGCCTAAGACGATATTAAGTCTATCAAGCAATTATTTGAATCATGTTAGTGTGAAGCCGATTCACATTTCAGCAACACGAATAAGCCGAGTTGTTCTAAAACCTTGAAGAATTTTGACAAAACGCTTGGTTTGGAACAACTCGTCAAGTTCCTCATCTCCCGTGTCAATTCGAACTGCCTCTAAGCCAATCAATTTTGATGGAGTTGCAACACCGAGTATGTTTTCATGCCCAATCATCCGAAGTACTTCTGGAGAGAGTTGTAGATTTCCTCTACCGATGAGGAAACCTTGGCCTCCCATTGGAGAAAGTAGGAGTAATAGCGGCCTAGGGCGCCCTTCCTCGTTTTTGTGATTTGAGATGAGTTGTAATAACTCGTCCTCGTTTAGGTCGTTGTGAAGGGTATTGTGATGAAAGATGTCAATGCCCAGCAAAGTGAGTGATTGGTCAACATGTTCTCCCATCCTGCGTAATGTACCACCGCTGCCCCAAACTATCATGAGATCTGGTTCATCTTTGAGGAGAATCTTGATGTGTTGAGCTAATCCTTCGATGGTATCTTCTTCGCTTGCTCTTTCAACCTGCTCTTTAGCACCCTGCATGAAGCGAGGGGATGAAGGCGTCCAAGCTTCTCCGTACATTCGGACCTTCCAAACCCCTTTTTGGTATATTTCTTCATCAAGGTCCATCACTTCGGTGATGGCGGTGCGTAAATCACCAAGAGCAAATGCTAACGTAACTTCTGCAGCGGCTTTGGGTGTTGTAGCAAAACAGCCTGAATGCATTTTCACACCACCTGGGACGCCAATAAGAGGTATGCTTTGAGCAGAATCACCGTGGGCTTCGAGTGCATTTACAATGTCACGGGTGGTACCATCTCCTCCTGCGTAGAGAATTGCATCCACTTTAGCCCCAATTAATTCTCTTACCAAATCAACTGTATCTTGCGGTTTTGTGATTTCTGGCGTAATTCCTATGCATTCTGAATATTTCCCTAATGATTTCGCATAAAGCCAAGAACCCCCCATTCTTCCCTCCCAATGAACGAGGGTTATCTCCACATTATTGCGGTTAAGAGAGGAAGACAATAATTCGTCGAGACGTTCTAAACATGATTTCATTCTTGGTCCAGAACGGTCTTGCGCCCCAGCTGCACGTGCCTCTGCCGCACGGCCATCGCTGCCCTTGAAGCCTAATCGTCCCCCTAGGCCTGCATCCGGATTCACCAGTACGCCTATGCGCATGGTGTTGCGTGAGACTCGTCCCTCAAATAGCCCTGCTATCATAATCTC
>DASCRS010000114.1:0-5272 GCA_034402455.1 Candidatus Poseidonia sp.
TGAGCGGAAAGAGTATCAATTCTTTCACTACGGGTAATTCGGTTCGCCTCTAAGCGGTCAATACGCTCTTTAGATTCATCAACACGGCGCTGAAGAAGATTCATACTCGCTGAACCGCTTGCAAGATAGCCTTCGGCTCTTTCCTTAATGCCAGTGGCCTCTACACGCTTGAGTTTAGCAGCATTCATCCTTTCACGAAGATGTTCTGGGCTTGCAGCTTCGAGAGCATTCTGAGCGATTTCACCTTCTTCGGTGGCCTCGGCATGTTGACGTTGTGCTTCATCTAGAGATTTGAGAGAATCCTGGGCATTTGTTCGCAAAAGGCTGAGTTTTTCATCCAACCCCTTGACGACACCGAGGCCTTTGGAATAAGTAGCTTGTAGTTGCTTCCTTTCGGCCTTTAATTCTCGCAGCGATGTTGCATGACTATCATCAACAAGTGCATTGATTTGGGTTCGCAATTCTTGTTGCCTCAATCGTGCTTCGCGCAATGCTTTGGAAACCGTTTCTGACATCAATCTGTACTTTTCAACTTCCGCTGTACACTTTTCAACTTCAGAAGCTCCTTGAATGCGCCCTCCAAATGTAATGTTGAGTTTTCGCCTTGAACCACCGACCATGGCTCCACCTGCCTCGGTAAGGTTACCTCCCAAAGTGACCAAACGAATACCACCCATGTGCTTTCGTGCTGTTGCCATTGAATCTACCAAGAGTGTACTCCTCAATACGAAACGAACGGCGATATCGATCCTTGGGTCGTAATCGAGCATCTCATGAGCGAAACCAATCACCCCCTCCTTACGAGCCACAAAGATCGACTTACCAGCGGGTCTTGAATTTGCGAGTTTGTTGAGTGGAAGGAATGTGGCTCGGCCTGAACGCGTTTCAGCGAGCCAGCGTATGGCGCGCGCAGCATCTTCATCAGTATCGACGACAACCGATGCCATGCCAGCCCCAATAGCAGTTGCAAGAGCCGTTTCATGTGCATCATCCTTTGGAGCACACAACTCAGCAATAGTTCCGATAATGCCTGTAAGTTCGCCTCGGTCCCGCGCTGCAATAACTGCGCTTGCACCACCAGCAAGGCCTTTGGCCCCTGTTTTTTCTTCCATCTCAGCCTTGGCCCGGGAAAGTCTTCGTTCAGCATCTCTGAATTTATTTTCAATGCGTCCTGTATCTTCAGATAATTGTTGTTCTGTGCGTTGTGATTGAATCAAAGCACCAGCAAGAGCCTCTCGGTCGTACTCAGGGGCTTGGTCGTCAAGTTCCTGCTTCCTCAAATCACATTCTCCAAGAGATAAACGCATTTCTTCGGCTTCATCTTGTGCTATAGCGAGTTGTTCACCAACAAGTTCAGCCTCAAGTGCAAGACGGTCTACATCCGATTGAGCGCTATCAAGAGCAGTTTTCTTTTTCTCAACCTTCTCATTAGCCTTTGAAAGTGCACGCGAAAGGTCTTGATTTTTCTCACCAGCAGATTCCAAGGCGATTTTGATATCTCCTTCCTCCTTTTCGGCTTCAGCGAGATCTTCTAAAGCGGATGCTAAATCATCGTTAGCAGTCTTAAGTTCATCTTGGAATGCGGCAAGTTCACTCTTTGCATCATTCCATTGCTCACTCATGCTTTCTAACTCGGTTTGCTCTTCGCCGTTCTCACGCTCCGACTCGGCAATACGATCGTTATTCAATTCAATACGAACTTGGAGTTCCCTAATTGCGCGTCCAAGTTCAGAAGTTTCTCCTCCTGTGAGTGCATTGATTTCCTTTTGCAATTCGGAGATTCGGTCATCGAGTTGAAGAAGTTTCTTTTCTTGCTCTTTATGCTCATCCATGAGCGTTTGACTAGCAGAGAGGGATTGTTCACGTTGCCCAATATGGAACTCAAGTTCATTTTTCATACTCGCATAACGAGATTGTAGTAATAATTCATTTGAACGTTGAATCTCTTCCGTGACTTCCCTCGCCTTCTCTGCAAGTGCCTTCTCCTTTTCCAAGGTTGCAAGGCGGTCAAGTTGTTCTTTTTCAAGAAGGCCAATACGCTCTATGTATCCTTCAACTTTTTCTTGTTGCTTGGTAGCTTTACGGATTTCGTCATCATAGGAAGTTACGCCTGCAACGTTGTCAAGCACTTTCCGGCGCTCATTTGCAGTCATTTTTGCAAGACTTGTGACGTCTCCTTGAAGAACGATGTTGTAGCCGTCTGGACGCGCGTTAGCGGCTCCGAGCAATCTATGAAATGCCTTTTGGGTACTCTCTTCGCCGTTGAGCATGTAAGATGTTGAAACATTATTGGAGGCTGTAAGGCGGACCTTTCGAGACATGCGAATTTCTTCTTTGTCGAGTGGTAGGCGACGACGACCATTATTCATTACCGGATTGGCAAAAACAAGAGTTGCCGAACATTCCCTTGCAGGTTTAGAATTTTTACCACCATTGAAAATCAAGTCGGTTGAATTCTGAGCACGGATGACGCGATTCGATTTTGGACCAAGAACAAATTGAATAGCATCTCCACAATTGGATTTACCCGAACCATTTGGGCCAGTGATGGCGGTAAAACCACGGTCAAGAGGTATAGTTGCCTCACCCTTGAACGATTTGAAATTATACACTTCAAGTGACTTTAGATACATCCCTATCCCTCTAGGCAAGAAATTTAATTCTTACCTTATTTCCTGCACCCGTTGCTTACAGGATTTAAAGAATACGAACCAACAAGGCACAGTATAGCGGTTTTCAAAGGTACAAAACAAACGCCGAAGGGTGTTTAAAATACGCCCAATTCTTTGCACTTTTTGCATCCAGCACCTTGGCAGTAAGGGCAAGTGGCCATAACTAGAAGATTACTCCTTCTACGCTTCATGGAAAGACTGCTGTCATTGCTCAGCAAACGGCTACGTTCATGGCGCTCCAGTGTCTTTTTGTCATGCTTATCTTTGTTTAAGAAAGAACCGCGGAATTTGCCTGCTTTTTCACGACGTTTCTCAAGTTTTTCACGCGTTTGAGAAACTGCTTCTGCTTCCCAATACTTGGGCCCTCGCATCAGCATTGCACCAACTACTGCGAACCCTATTTGCACCAACCATGGAGATACATCAAGTGGGAATAAATCGGCCAAACCCTCTGAATTTGCTGCACTCGGAAGCCATCCAAGACGGTCTAGAATTGCAAAACTGAAGAAAGTACATCCAATAATAAAGCCGATTTTTCTAACCCTTTGGGCCCATGCCTTATTTTGAGGCAATTCTAATCTACCCGCCAGTATGATAACGAGGCCTTCTCCGAGCATCAAGATGTCAGCGCCAGACCATTGCCCCTTCTCTCCAAGACAGTAAGATTCTCCCATGGATACAATTTCTGCTTCAATGGCCTCAAAACTACAGGTTGGATCTGAAAGCATGAGGACATCTAACTTTGTATCATCGGCTCCGTCGATGGCCATTGGTGCAACCGCGCCAAACTGTACATTTGCAATTACAAACGCTATAATTGCTCCACCAACTATAGTACCTAGCATGCGTCGCATCGGTCTCCCCCTTACCAAGGAGGAGTGCTCACCTCATAGTGATATCGTGATATCAGAATCAATGTTTCGTCCATCAGCGTCAAGAAGGAGAAGGCATAGCGGCAATCACTCGAGGACGAATCATGGCTCATATCGTCATTGTTGGAAGCGGAATCGCTGGTCTTTTTGCTGCTGCTAAAATTGCTGATGCCAAGAATCAGGTGACTGTCATTACCAAGCAACGCACTAAGGACTCCTCTACGAATTGGGCCCAGGGTGGAATCGCAGCAATACTTGACAAAACAAACCTCGAAGGAATGGAAGCACATGTCCAAGACACGCTACGCTCTGGTGATGGAATGTGTGATGAAACAGTTGTTCGCTCAATCATACAGGAAGCGGGAGAGAGAATCAATGACCTCATCAATATTGGAGTAAACTTTGAACAAAAAAATGATGGCACTTTTTCACTAGCCAAAGAAGGTGGGCACTCTGAAAGCAGAATTCTCCATGCAAAGGATGCGACGGGAAAAGAAATTGAACGAGCATTGACTCAATACGCCGAAAATCATGAGTTCATCACTCTTTTGCCCAATACTCTCGCCATTGACCTGATTCAACGCCAGCACGGTACGCCAGAACTCGGAATTGCTGGCGTATGGTGTCTTGACCAACTCTCAAACAAAGTTCTCACTGTAGAGGCTGATGCTATAATGCTCGCCACAGGAGGAGTTGGTCGGCTTTGGGAAGCAACAACAAACCCAAGTGTTGCGACTGGAGATGGTCTTGCAATGGCCTATAGAACAGGTGCTTGCGTCCAAGACCTAGCATTCATACAATTTCATCCAACCGCCCTATATGCAAAATCTCAACGCCCCTTTTTGATGTCCGAAGCATTACGCGGAGCAGGAGCGATACTACTAGATCATGAAGGCCTTACACAATGGAATAAATCTTGTGAAAATGCAATTAATTCTGGAACTGAAATTCCAAAACCCGAAACATATTCGTTCACTCTAGAACATTCTCCCGCAGGTTCGATGGCAACACGAGATATCGTTGCAAGAGCCATCGATCAGAGACTCAAGAAAACTGGGCGAACTCATGTTTATCTTGTCACATCGCATCTTGAATCGGATGCACTTCGGGAACATTTTCCAAATATTCAAAATCGGTTGACAAGGGAAGGAATAGAACTCGGTAAAGTCCCAATTCCAGTTGTACCTGCAGCACATTACATGGTTGGCGGAATTAAAGTTGACCACATCGGACGCGCATTTGTTCGCGGTAGTAAGAAAATCATGCCTCATTTGTACGCTATTGGTGAGGTCGCTTGTACTGGAATGCATGGAGCAAACCGCTTGGCTTCTAACAGTCTTCTAGAAGCCGTGGTATATGCTCACAGGGCGGCGGAGCATTTGATTTCAAATCCCCCGAAATCCTACGAGGGGAGCCAACCCAAATGGCGTGCTGAGGGCTTGGCAAGCCTCGTTGAGCATGCGCCAGTAATTCATGACAGAAGCAGTCTGCTAACTACAATGGAACAGGAAGTAGGAATCGTACGCACAAACCAACGATTGAAACGTGCCTCGCGCAGACTCAATTTATTGCATGATGAAATCGACCGTCTCTGGAGGCAATCTCTTCCCTCAAGAGAACTGATTGAGTTGCGCAACCTATCACTTATCGGCACACTGGTAGTTGATGATGCATTGCTACAAACATCGAATACTGGTTTGCACTTCAATTTGGACCTCATAGAGGATG
>DASCRS010000115.1:0-7822 GCA_034402455.1 Candidatus Poseidonia sp.
ATGAGCGTAGTGGCGCCTGCCCCATGTAATTGACGAATATGCGCTTCCATGTTGGCTGAAATCGTGTCAGCATTTGCAGTTCCATAAAGGAAATCATTTCCTCCAGCCCAGAGGGACACTACTGAATTTGATGGAATCGATGATTGGACATTTCCAAGATAATTGGCAATCTGAGTCCCTACATTTGGAATTACAAGGTAAGCATACCCGCTTCCAGTTTGTGCACCTCCAAATGCGCGATTATCTCCGGGCGAGGTGCCTGAGCCGATACTTATCGTGGCCCCGTAGGCTTCATCCATGTAGCCGAACCAAACTTCACCATTTGAGAAACGGCCTTGCCAATAAGGAGGGACATCAGGAGTGTTGAGGAAGGAATTTTTTGCATTACCCATATCCGAGAGAGAATCTCCAAAGGAGAGCAGTGAGCCCACTGTTGGCATAATAGATTGCTCAAAAACCATGAATTCAACAGATTCTTGACCGAGAACATCACCATTTTGTGCGTATAAAATCGTGTCATATGAATAGAAATGAGAACCGTTGTAAAAGGCTTCAAGATGAATCTCAAAAGTAGTGAATGTGCCCGCTGCTTGGAATAGATGAGTCCCGTTGATAATGCGGTTTCCATCCTCATCAAACAACGACCAGGTCGCACTGAGAGTCTGTTGGTATGGGGCGTTTCTTAGATTGTAATCCACGATCACTGTCTCGTTAGAAAACCAGTCACCCTTCTGTACCGTGACCTCAGTTGTCATTGCACGGCCACTTGGCTCGGCCATCACCGCCCATGAAGGCGATATCAGCACCAAAAGTAGCGCCCAAATGTGCCATCTCACGGTTTGGCTATATCTTTTCAGTTCAAAGGTCTTCCCACGGCTTTTAATTCGTAAAAGTGATAGAGTCGCCCCCTAGAGTTGGCTACATGGCCGTTGACCGTATGCATTGGGGAGCGGAAGAATGGCAGTTTGCTGACCTTTACATGCCTGACGACCCTTCGCCCTTTCAGCGAAAACAGGGCGTTCCGTGCATCATGCTAATACACGGTGGATTTTGGAAACAGCAGTACAGCCTTGATCTAATGCAACCCATCGCTCAAGATTTAGCAGAAGCGGGAGTTGCTGCATGGAACATTGAATTCAAACGGTGGAGCGATGGAGATGAGGGCGTTTGGATGGATACATTATCTGACGTATTACGAGCCTGGGGCCAACTTGCACTTCTCCCTGGTATTGACATCACTCGTTCAATGGTCATGGGGCATTCAGCGGGAGGGCAATTGGCGCTCATTCTCGCAGCAAAAGCGGAAAGAAAACCTTGGCTAGCAATTGCCCAAGCACCTCTTACCGATTTAGTTGGCGCAGACCGTGCAAACCTGTCCGACGAAGGAGATGCTGTGAGAAAATGGATGGGCTCACCTTACGAGCAAGACTCTGAAACATGGTCGCGCCTCAATCCAATCGACCACCCTCCCAACACGAGTGTTCTGTTATTTCACGGAGAAAAGGACGAGGACGTACCTCTTCTTCAATCCGAAAACTACGCACGAATCATGAAAGCAAAAGGAGCAGATGTTCAGAAAATTTGGCTCCCTGGCAATCATTACGACATTATTGATGTTGCAAGTGATGATTGGCTGGTTCAACTGAATGCAATTCTTGATTGGTTGTAGCGAAGGGCTATGACCATCGGCTTCTTGGGCAATACATGGACCTGTTAGGAAACGACTTCCCTTACGCCCAAGAGGCGCTCAAAGGTAAGCATGTAATGGTGTGCGGTGCGAGTAAAGGAATAGGCGCTGCAACGGCCAAAATGATGGCAAAGGCAGGAGCAAGCGTTACCGTCTGTGCCCGTAATGAAGATGCACTCAATGAACTTGTTTCTCAACTACAATCACTTGGCAACGGTCATCACCAAGCGCTTGTCATGGACTTGGAAGATACCGCAAACCTTGCAGCAACAGCCAATTCATTGGTGGATGTATCTGGACCTGTTCATATCCTAATCAATAACGCTGGAGGACCTCCTGGAGGCCCGCTCATGAATAACGAAGTTGTTGATTTTGAAGGACCATTCAAACGCCACCTTCACGCCGCACACACGCTGGTAAAGACACTAGCACCTCACATGCAACGAGAAGGTTATGGACGAATCATCCAAATTATATCGACTTCGGTCAAGGAACCAATCCCAAACATTGGACTTTCCAACACTCTACGTGGAGCCATGGCCTCATGGGCAAAGTCGCTTTCAAACGAATTGCATCCCTGTATTACAATCAATAATGTCTTGCCAGGATTCACCGATACTTCCCGTCTTGAATCACTTGCGAAATCCATCCAAGAGCGGACGGGTAAAACATCGGAGGAAGTTCAAGACAACTGGCTGTCTCAAGTACCCATCAAACGCTTAATTGACCCGTTGGAAACTGCGAGTGCTATCGTATTCCTTAGCATCCCTGCATCAGGAGGTATCCGTGGTGTTAGTTTGGCGGTTGATGGTGGACGACTTCGCTCAATTTGAGGTAAGAGCATGACCAATGAACTCTCTCCCGAACGTGCACGCCAAGTGCTTGACATGCTCACTGAGGGCGGAGCCATGGACGGAATCAACACCTCACTCGCATTGAGGTTGATTTCGCTTGCAAGCGAATTGGGTGACTCCGAACTAGTAAGCCGACTCTTAGACCATGCATCCCTTGTCGCAGAAGATGATATTGAACGTGGTTGGGCGAAATTTGAGGGTATGAAAATCATGAACGCTTCAGCCAATAGTATGCTTGTTCTTGCCGAAGAGGCAGAAACGATGGAACTCGGAAATCCTCTAGCAGCAGCCATTCATCACCATATTGCTTTACTCCATATGGCAGAAGGTGCCTACGAAGAGGCTCGCACGATTGGAGCAAAATCTCTACGATTACGAGAGCAACTTCAGGACCTAAATGGTATGGCTTACGGACTTGCTTTGCTTATGGCCATCGCAAAGAAACAGCAAGATTTTGAGACGGCAATCACCCTAGGAACTGAGCGATTAGAACTTGTCAATAAACTTGGAAAACCAGTTGTTCAAATGGAGGCTATTGCTGAACTTGCACATTGTCAAGCAACCATAGGTGAATTCGAAGCAGCCCGTGAATTGTACAATGATTCATTGGAAAGAGCAGTAGAATTAGGAAATATTTCAGGCCAACTTGTGGCTCGTTGGGGGCTTGCTGACTTGGCAGAAATTGGAGAGGATTATGAAACGGCAATGCTAGTTCTCTCTGACCTATTGCATGTTTATATGGCCGAAGGCATGCCTGCTCCACAACAGGTCAAGGTACGAATTGAAGCGTTGACACAACTTAAGCCAGCAACGAATAATAGCGATGAGGATTCACAATAACGCATAACACGAATTATGAGCCACGAAGATATGGACGGAACGGTGACAAAATGGAACATGACATTTTCTTCTCAATTTCTCAAACCCCTGACGAAGATGGTCATATTCCATCTGAGGCAACCATGTTTGGCAATTATTTCCAGCAATTGGAATGTGCGGATCGTTTGGGCTTCAAAGTAGGCTGGCTTGCACAGGCGCACCTTTCAACTGAAACTCAGAAAGCCAATTCAAAACCAGTAGTTCCACACTGGCAAGGTGAAGTTGGTCTTTGTACCGATTTTCCTCAACTCGCATTGGAGTCGTTTAGGAGAACATCAAACATTGAGATTGGAAGTGCAGTAGTTGCAATTCTAGCCTCTGGCGGTCCGATAGCACAAGCTGAAAGGATTGGAAATGTGCTATCTTACCATGGAATGAATGCCGATGAACATCGAAAACTCCACGTGGGATTTTCCGCTGGAAGATTTGAATTTATGGCGCGCCCCTACGGAATCGTTCCTCGCAACGCCATTGAGGAGGCTGCTTGGCCTGCGTTGCGTGGGCAAATTTTCATGGAAGCGGCAGAAATTTTTCTCCGCTTGCTCAGAGGAGATACAATCAGTACCGAAGACATCAGAAAAACAGTTCTAACAAGAGATAATTTCCGTAGTGATGAAGACTGGATTGCTGTCCAAAGTGCTGCCATTGAATTTGAAGGACTCAATGAGGCTCCACAATCCATTGAAATACCTCCCCGCTATACCTTTGAGTCGTTGAAAATCATCCCTCAAGAATTCCGAAGAGAATTGCTTGAACTGATTATCGGAAGCCACGACCCAAGGGCCCAAGTTTTTGCAAATTCAATCTCGCCTGTGAAAGTGTTCAATCTATCGATTACTGCTCCTGAAATCATTGATGCTACCCATGAAAGGATGGCAGCAATCTACCATCCTGATGGTGGTTCATGGCAACGAAGAGACATGCCGCGTACGTCCTTTGTGTTTATCAACGCGGAAGAACACTTGAGTCCTAAGGAGCAATCTGAGGCCGCAAAAAGCGAAGCAGAGGGTGCCTTAAACTCATATTGGAACGCTCTTGAAGGAACGATTGACCCTGCAAAGGTAGAGCGAGCAACCAATAACGCACTCATCGGCAATCCAGAAGAAATTGCTGCACAAATGGTTGAACGATTCCATCCGGAAGACCGAATTATGGCTTGGTTTGATTTCTTTAATCACGACTCTGAAAGAGTTTGCCGCAACATGACTGCGTACATGGAAAAGGTAGTACCTAGAGTAGAATCTTTGCTGAACGAATGAGGGGAAATTATGGGCATTAATCACGATACCTTTTCCGCCGTTCAGCCAGGAAAACCAGGCTCTGGAATGTATCCCACATCTCCATTGGGGGAGAAAGTGGAAGGAATCCCAACAGGCCGTGAAGTGGCTTGGGAACCATTGGTGGACTACCGCCGTAATGGAGTTTCTGAAACGACTATTCACGGAGCGGTTGCGTGGGCTCATGGTGATGAGGTCATCCATTCCTTCGGAGGAAACGTACTATGTTACGGTCGTTCGATGATGAAGCCATTCATGCTCAAAACATTCACAGAGGAACTTGAAGACTGCAGTTGGGAACAGAAGGCAATTGCAGTTGCTTCGCACAATGGCGATACTGAGCATGTCGCTGCTGCCCAATCATTGCTTTCAGAAGCGGAATGGCCGTTGATGCTAACACCACTTGATGTCCCGCTGATTCAGTTTGGCAGACAAGTTCGCCGCCCACGACGATGGTTCCATACATGCTCGGGTGAACACGCTGCTATTCTGCGTGGTTGTCGCCTGAAAGGATGGCGCCGTGCGGGTTATACATTGCCATCACACGAAGTCTTCGGCGCATACATAGAACAGCTTCGTTCCTACCTTGGAAAGGACTGGAAGCCACTGAGAATTGCGAAAGATGGATGCGGCCTTCCTACAGTATCCAATACCGTTTCTGAACTTGCTCAAATTTATGCAGGCTTGGTCAGAGACAAAGAGGATGATTGGATTTGGGAATCTATGATTCGTCATCCCGACCTTGTTGGAGGATTCAATCGCTTGGATTCAACCATACTCAAAGCAGGAGGAGGGAAAGTCATCGCCAAAGAAGGAGCAGACGGTCTTCTCGGCATGGCCATTGAGCATCCTGATTACCCAAAGGGACTCGGAATTGTTGTCAAGATCGCTCACGGATGGAATTCTCAAGCAACATGGTATATTGCTCGTGCCCTTCTAGGCGTCTTAGGAATCAATCTGAGAAACCCATACCCACTCCATCGTCAAAAAGCCTTTATCGTCCCAGGTATTGTTCCTGATTCCTATGTTGACATTCTTGAAACCGTACCTACATGGGATGAATGGGACCCTGACCGGGACCGTTGGAATTACGAAACAGAGGTATGATTATGGGGCCACTTCTCAATTATATCGGAGGCTCTTTTGTCCCTGCGGACTCGGGTAGCACGCTTGACAACATCAATCCAGCAACCAACGAACTAATCACCACTCTGCCACGCTCAGACAAAAGTGATGTTGAGAAGGCGACGCTTGCTGCGCTTGCTGCTGAGGCCTCTTGGAAGGCAACACCGCTTGAAAAGCGAATCGATTGGTTGGAACGCATAGCAGATGCTCTTGAAGCAAAAGCGGAGCAAATTGCTTTACTAGAAACCACGGATACTGGAAAACCAATTACACTCTCTCGCCGTGTTGATGCCGCCCGTTCAGTTAGCAATTTCAGATTCTTCGCTGGCTATGCGAGAGAGCAAAAACCGATGCAATTTGAAGCGAATGGAGCGATTAATTACGTTCATCGCTCACCTGTTGGCTGCGTGGGTCTTATCACGCCATGGAATCTTCCACTCTACCTCCTTACATGGAAAGTTGCACCTGCACTTTTGATGGGAAATACCATTGTTGCTAAGCCATCGGAAATGACGCCACTCACAGCGAATTTACTGGCTGAAACCCTTGATGAACTCAAATTTCCAAGCGGAGTATTCAATCTCGTTCACGGGCTTGGCCCAGAGGTAGGGCAATCCATTGTAGAACATCCCAATATCAAGGCAATTTCATTCACTGGAGGCACATCAACAGGACGGATTGTTGCAGCCACAGCAGCACCGATGTTCAAGAAACTCTCCTTGGAACTGGGTGGGAAAAATGCCACTATAATTCTAGACGACGCGCCGGTTGACGACATCGTTGACGACATCGTTAGAGCCTCTTTTACCAATTCAGGACAGGTTTGCTTGTGCGGGTCTAGAGTACTAATTCCCGCTAAGATGTACGATGAGGTTTCTGCAAAATTTGTTCAAGGTGTTGAACGACTGAAAATCGGAGACCCGCTGGATGAATCAACTCAAATGGGAGCCGTAATTTCCACACAACATTTGTCGAAAGTTGAATCTTATATCAAACTCGGAATTGCTGAAGGAGGCACCTTACTTACAGGAGGCACAAAAGCCGATGCAAATATCCCTGGCGTCCACCCCGAAGGTGCATTTCTTCAACCCACTGTAATCGGTGGGCTTCACCATACATCTAGAACTGCAACCGAGGAAATTTTTGGCCCCGTTGTCACATTGCACTCATACCAAAACGAAGACGAGGCCGTTGCCATGGCTAATTGCACCGATTACGGCCTCGCAGGTTCAGTATGGACTGGAGACATTGAGAGAGGGCACGCCTTTGCCCAAAGAATGGATACAGGAATCGTGTGGGTCAATACATGGTTGAACCGTGATTTACGAACTCCATTTGGAGGTATTAAACAGTCCGGTGTTGGCCGTGAAGGTGGAATATGGTCGATGAATTTCTTTTCAGAATTAACCAATGTATGCATCATGCAGCCATAGCGAATAACGTGCACATTTCAACTCCATAGCATAGGCGAGGCATTCAAATCAACTGCACTGCTCGCAGTACCATGTCGGTTCATGGAAAGGCCCGAAAGGTCACTACCAACACACTCCAAGAAATGATGCGAGCGGGTGAAAAAATCACCATGCTCACCGCCTATGATTATTCCTTGGCTCGCCTAGTTGACCAAGCGGGCGTTGATGTTATCCTTGTTGGAGATTCAGCATCCAATGTCATGGCTGGACAAGCTACAACGGTTCCAATGACCCTTGAGCACATGATCTACCATGCACAGTGTGTTGAACGGGCCGTTGACCGCGCCCTTCTCGTGGTAGATATGCCATTTGGAACCTATCAAGGAAATTCAAGAAATGCCCTTGAATCTGCAATCCGAATCATGAAAGAATCAAGTGGTCATGCTGTCAAACTTGAAGGAGGAGCTGAAATCGTAGAATCTGTTCAGAGAATCCTCACAGCGGGAATCCCTGTTATGGGTCATCTTGGTTTAACCCCTCAATCAATTTACAAATTTGGCACCTACTCCGTTCGTGCTAAAGATGATG
>DASCRS010000116.1:0-3105 GCA_034402455.1 Candidatus Poseidonia sp.
ACCACGCTGAATGGGATGGGCGAGACGATAGTCCCATCATTGAAGTGACCATGAAACTCAAGGGCAATAGGCAAAACACTGCAATTCCAGGTATTGTTGAAGGTGATGAAGCATGGTTTGCCATCAAACTCGGCGTTGACAGTCGTTTTGAAATGCCAATCAGTGCCGATAGTTGGAACGAAGAATTCCAAGCAGGCGACGATGATATTATTGAAGAAGAAGACACACCAGGATTCACCCTCGTCACCGCATCAGCCGCTCTAGGAATGGCTCTATTCACGAACAAAGGTCGAGAAGAAGACGAAGAATAATTCAGCGCATTGCTTGAATTGCTTCACGGATTGCTTCACTGTTGAGTGCTACTGCTTGTTGCTCGCCCGACTGGAGATTCTTAACCATCGCCTGATTGCTTTCAATATCTCTTGGACCGATAACAACTGTAAATTGACAACCGATTGAATTGGCCCACTTCATGGCCTTAGCAATTTTACGACCTCGTAGTTCAAGTTCAACGCGCTCTCCCGCATTTCGCAAGCCAGCAACAATTGGAAGAACATGAGCCGAGTCAATACCAAAGGGAATCAAGGCAACCAAGCCGTTTGGGTCCACTTCACCAGGTACGACTTCCTCGCGCCCGCTTGCTTCTGCTTGAGCCTCAAGAGCGAGCAATACTCGGTCAAATCCAAGGCCAAAGCCACAGCAAGGGTCAAGGTCAGGTAAGCCAAATAGATGCAGGAGTTTGTAAGAGCCGCCACCGAGTACTTGTCCCTCTCCTCCCAGTTCAGGTACTTGGACTTCAAACACCATTCCAGTGTAATAATCAAGTCCACGAGCGACGGTCAAATCAACTGCTAATGAAGGCGGAGTTGATGCTAGTGCTGCAACCGCATCAAGTGTTGTTTGCAAGTCGTCCAAAGCTTCAAGCGAAACACCTGCAAGTGATGAGAGGATCTCTCGTGCTGGCTCAATGGTTTCCACGCCTCCCTCAAGTTCAGCCAATGCGCGCAGTGGTGCAGCATGTTCTGGGTCAATTCCATTATTGCTGAACAATTGAGCAAGCCCTGCATCATCGCCTTTGTCAAGCAGACGCATTGCACTGGCAACAGGGGGCTCGCTAGCCCCATCGGGTATATCAGAAGACAAACCAAGACCGGTCAATGCACCTTTGAGAATACCAACGTGGCCGATTCTAATCTCCCAGTTTTCTAAACCACATGCATCCAACATATTGATTGCAAGAGCGATGACTTCTGCTTCAGCCAATGGCCCGGATTCTCCAATCAGTTCTACTCCATACTGGAAAAATTCTCGATAACGACCTTTTTTCGATTCTTCGTACCGGTAACACTGACCGTAATACGACAGGCGAAGGGGACGAGGTAGCATTTGCAGACCCTCTTCAGCAACCATACGCATAACTGGCGCCGTCAATTCAGGTCGAAGTGTTAGTGGCCGTTCACTCTTATCCTCAAAGGCGTATAGTTGTGAGACAATTCCAGGTCCTGACTTGGCCGTGAACAAATCTAACGACTCAAAGATTGGTGTCTGGACACGAGAAAATCCGTGACGCTGAGAAGCATCTTCAAGCAAACGTTCCAGAGCAAGACGGCGATTCATCACCGCTGGTGGAAAATCCCGAGTGCCGCGTGGACGTTGTACCATTATTCTTTGCGAACCGCAGAGGCTTCATCACCCCTTCGCTTGATTCACGTCTGAAAATGGGTTTCCTCACGCTAATTCTTCGGACCATTCCTCGCCCGACCACGGTTCGCTCTTCGGTGGTGAATCCAATGTCAAGTCGTCCGCGGAATCTGTCGGAGTGGCTGCAAGGATTTCATCAACCGAAGGTAAATCTGGTGCTTCAGGAACTTCGGGGACTTCGTGGTCATCTTTTCCTGCAATCTCTGCAATCTTCTCGATGATGTCCCATTCTGGCTCTTCGGTTGAAGCGATTACGCCTTGGTCTTGACGAACCTTGACCAATTCATCAACCGAGAGAACATCATCATCATTTGCTTCTTCTTCTCCAAGGCCGCCGTGAATACTTGCCTTTTGCAGAGCATTAGCGTCCATTTTTTCAGCCTCAAAGGTTGAGGTTTTTGAGGTCGCTTTTGGAGCGTCAAGCCCCAGTGTATTCCAAGCATCTGCAACATGCTCATCAGCGGGAGGTGCTGCCCTAGCCAATTTCTCGGCCTTTCGTTGGACGTATTGCGCCTTTGAATCGGCTTCAAGGCGTTCAGCCTCCATTTTGGCTTCTACTTGGCGCCATGTGTTGCGTTCAACTTTCAGGCGCTGCTTCTCTTCCTCTCGCTCAATCATCAAAGGTGTAGGGCGGTCATAACGCCGCCAGAAGAAATAACTCACTCCAATGAAAAGGAGCGAAAGAATGAGGCCGATGGTGAGTGTTTCCCACAATTCAGCCATGAGTACCTCACCTCAACCGGTGATCTCTGCTTCAAGGATGGTTTCTTTCGCAGCCAGATGCTCAAACCCAGGCACAACATCTCCGAGTGCAACAACGAGTTCATCATCGCCACCAGGCAGGGAAGAAATGTCAACGTCAGCACCTTCGGGAATATTACGGAACAAGGGGCGAGCAATGAGGAATTTGTTGAGGAACATGAAGGTCACAGCAACGACGCCCCAGAACAGAAGAATGATGCTGAGGCCCTTCGGATTTGCTGGGTCCCAAACGTTCTCTGTATTGGCGATCATATCGGTAAAGTACGAGCCCATAAGGACGACAAAGAGAATTGGGAAGGCGAGGTAAATCATCACGTCCCACCAGCGGCCAACTTCCAAATCATTATCACCAGTATTGATGAAATCGTCACGGAATGCAGACACTCCAAAGCCCATGTATCCTGCAAGGCCATCTGGTGCATTTCCTTCGTCAACCTGCTTACGCCACTTGATGTAACCGTACTTCCAGATAGAGAAGGCAATAAACAGTCCTGAGAACATCAGTCCGTATCCCCAAATGTGGTCTTGGACTTCCAAGAATTCAGGGAAAGCAACTCCTGAACTGTCGAGTTTAATCCACATCACAGCGGATGGAATACCAAACAGGAAAATTGCAACCCCTGTGATGAGGACAGAGCGTTC
>DASCRS010000117.1:0-8009 GCA_034402455.1 Candidatus Poseidonia sp.
ACCTCCGCCATAGCCACGGCCACCATCTCGGCCACCGCCACCACTTCTTCGGTCTCCATCACGGCGACCTCCGCCATAGCCACGGCCACCATCTCGGCCACCGCCACCGCTTCTTCGGTCTCCATCACGGCGACCTCCAGAACGACCTCCTCCTCCACCACCAGGGCGGGGTGCTTCACAACGATTGCATACTTGACGGAATGCAAAATTCGAGTTGTTGCACTCACGGCAGGTCCAATCGTTATCGTTGTAAATTTCTTGACGGTCATTACCGCTGCGACGGTCAAATCGTCCACTATCTCGTTGTGGTCGACGGTCTGAGCGCCCTCCATTATCTCGAGAACCTCCCCCTCCACCAGGGCGGGGTGCTTCACAGCGATTGCATGCTTGGCGGAATGCGAAATTGGAATTATTGCACTCACGGCAGGTCCAATCGTTGTCGTTAAACGAGGAACGTTGTTCTCTTCGCTCACCACGGTTATCTCGGCGAGAATCATTTCTTCTATCGTTTCCTCCTCGGTCTCTTGAATCTCTAGAATCTCGGCGGAATTTGTCGCGGTCTTGACGAGGCTTCTTTGGTCGAATGGTGACATGAGAGCCCACAATATCATCCAGTTTGAGTTGACGATCAATATGACCAATATGTGCCATAGGTTGGTCTGTAGAGCCTAATACTCCGTCAACTTTACCAACGTAAGTGCCGTTTTCTGAAAGTACTAAAATCGCATCAAGTGATGGTGATGAACCTTCAAAGCGGACAAGTAGGCCACCTTCGTGGCTTTGTGACTCAATGGTGCCAGTAAACATGGTCTCCCCGTTCAAAACCCACAGCCTTCCCCTTTTGGTTGTGTCGGTTCATTCATCGGTACGCCGACCTAGAAGGGCTGCGATACCAATCATGGATAGTACTGCTAGCATTGATAGCGAAGGAAGGGCACCATCATCAACAGGTTCAACGATAATCGTTGGGTCATCTAGTAGAACTGGCGAGTTCACTCCAACCGTAAGACTGGTGCTTGCTCCAGATTCATCCGTTGCTGTAATAATCACATCGTAATTATCAAGATCATTTGCCATGCAAATCGCAATGGAGACATCAACACGCCAGTTGATATTGTCTTGAGTGAATCCTGATGTTTCTGCACCACAAATGGTCAGGGACAAGGTAACATCTTCGAGGTCTGGGTCGGATGCAAGGCCGATTAGTTCAAACTCAATTCCACTGGCATCCCATGTAGCATTATTTCCATTGAAATTCAATGCAACTGAGATTTCAGGGGCGGAATTGGGCTTTATGAGATTGCTTAGGTCAACAATGAAGGCGTATGGCAACATGTTGGTAGCCTGTGCTTCACCCGCAATGGAGAAACTACCTGGGCGGATTCCTTCCAAGGAGATGGTGACATCGGCTGGAGCTGATGAAACGGTACCTGATGCATCATCAGATACCTCAAAGTCATCTTGAACTGCATGAGGGTAAATGATAAACTGGTCAATGAAACCTGCTGGAGTAACGGTCATCACCGCAGACTTGCCGTCATCGCTAACCACAGCGGATGAGGTGAATAAGGTGCCAAAGGTCCAGTTACGAGTGTCGTTTTCATCGGCAGCACCAAGCGGGTCAACAGGAACGCATGACGCAGTTGCGCTTGATGAATCGGAAGGCTGAGTTACAAAGAAGTCTCCCAAAACATTCGTAGATATACTCCAACCATCGGAATCAAAGGTGCAATCAAAAGACCAACCATCATCATCGTTCGCCCACTGATTGCCAGTGTTAGCATCTGCAAACATCGTAGTTCCACCGTTGGTAGCAATCCGTGTTCCGTTTGATGGAGCAGTGCTCGACCAAACCGGAATATCGTTTACCTCAGGAATTTGAGTCGTGAAATCCATGAATACATTGCAAATAAGGTCCCATTGTGTTCGGTCAAAAGTCACCAACTGAGTTAATTGAAGCGACCCATCTGGGAGGTAGGTCGATGATGGCGAGCCGATATCATCACAATTGTCACCGCTATCAGGCGCATTATCTGTGGCACGGAAGTCGTACATTCGTAAACCCGACAAAACTGGGAAGGTGACGACAAGAGCAGCATTACTCATATTGGTAATATTCAAGGCTACAGTGAAATTTGATACGCCCTGATTGTTAAGTTGGTCCCAACGAATATTATTTGTCTGTCCATCAGCAACATCGAGACTAATTTCCATATCATCCGTAATTGTCACTGGGACTTCTTTACAGTCTTGTGCTGCTCCGAAGTTAGTGCAAGTGCGAGCCTCTTGGTGTTCTGTTGGAACAAGGTTGACCTCATCCAAAGCAATCCCGTCTTCTACGAATTCAAAATCATTCCAATCCACGCCACCTGAGTGAGGGGTTCCTTCACGCATTCCAAGCCGCGTTTCCATGTCAGCGATACACTTTGGCCCAATGCTTCTTACCGCATCTCGCTCATCGGTGCTAATCCAATCATTACCGCCACCAGGAAGACCCTCAAACAATCCGTCGAGGTTATCACGAACAATGGGGGAATTGGAACCGTTAACCCACGCATTAGCATACATGTCACCAGTTGCCCAATCATCCAAAATTTCAAGTTCAAAAATTGCGAAGTCATACTCAAAGAGGTCCTCAAAGGTATATCCGCTGCAATCTACGTCGAGCGTATCTTGCCGACCTTCGGTCTTCATTTTAATGGATTCTTCGCTCAGTGATGCGTTTAGGGCAGGTCCCATAACACCTGAAATCATCAAGAAAACAAGGGCTAGGGATGTCAGATGAAGCGCTGCAATTCTGCGTGTCATGCGTCGCCGTACACTTTAGACTTCATAGACAATTGCCTTTCAATAGTCAAGGAACGAGGGCTTCCATGCGTCGGTGGAGAGCCCACCATGGCAAAATTGTCCAAATTACTGCAGCAACCCAAACTTGCCACGATGAAATCCCTCGGTCAACAGTAGGAAGTTGAGTTTCCAATAAATGGTGGTAAACGCCATTTGGAGAAAGAAGGTCAAGAGTCCCCTCAAGTGCAACCCAGGCTGGGTCATTTGCTTCTCCAACAGCCACACCAGAAGCATAAGCAACCATGGTTGTTATCAAAGCCCAAAGGAAGGTGAAAAAGAACCATACGCCAATTCCAAAGGCTATCGCTGTTCCTTGTTCTTTGGC
Source organism: Candidatus Poseidonia sp. (assembly GCA_034402455.1). Lineage (GTDB taxonomy): Archaea > Thermoplasmatota > Poseidoniia > Poseidoniales > Poseidoniaceae > Poseidonia. The sequence continues at coordinate 3,173 of DASCRS010000117.1, forward strand.
TGATGTTGATGCGAGAAGGGAAAAAAGCGTGTACCAAAGGAGAATCAAACCTGTGGAGAGGAAATAAACCAAGGTTTCAACCAAACTTGGCCACTCACCCATTCTGTAACGAACGATAACAAGACAAAGCACCATCAAGCCATAAACAGGCAATGTGATGGATTGCCAATATCCAAGAATCAATGCCGTGGCTTGATGCTTTCGCGGCATTGGTTGAGCGAGACGAATCTCCAGCATTCCACTTGAACGGTCACGGCTGATGCCGTCAAAGGAAAGGAGAACTGCACACATGGTCGCACCAAAGACAACTCCTAAGGACGCATAAAACAGAACTTCCATGGCAGTGGATGGTTGATGTCCTCCAGGTAGGAGAATATTGGGGTCCGAAAATCCCCAAGCCATTCCAGGAAGAAAAAGAATGAGAATCGGTAGCATGATTTTTAGGCGAATACCGTACAATTGCCGGTCTCTTACTCGTTGACTCATCCGCCAGATTCGCCCTCCATCACTCATCTTCGCCACCTCCTCCTGTTCGCATCGGAATCAAGGCGGAAGACCCTACCTCCAAAGAGATGTCTTCTGCTTCCATGCCTGTTGCCGCACAAAGCAATTCAACCAAATTAGGAGCCACTGGAGACCATGAGGTCACCTTAGAAGAGGAAATGAGTACTTCCAATACCTCTTTGGGTGCGCCACGGAAGACATACGACCAAGAGTGTTCTTCTTGCTCAAAATGGAGTGATTCATGTTCAATCTCATTCAATAGAGACTGAACATCAACAGAGCCTTGGCCTTTGATTAGATAACGGTTCGAAAGACCCAATCTCGCTTCTACTTCCTCCAAGCCACCTTCATCAAGTAATTGCCCTCGGTGCAAGAGAGCGATCCGATCGATGAGTTGGTCCAATTGTGCAACCATATGTGATGAGATGACAATGGCGACTCCTTTGTTAGCCAAACGCTTCACTAGGTGGGTGAAAGCTTCCGCAGCAACTGGGTCAAGGCCATTGAATGGCTCATCCAAAAGGAGTACTTTTGGAGAACCAATAAGTGCAGCAGCAATAGATAACCGCTGACGCATTCCTTGGCTGAGGTTGTCCAAATGTTCGTCTTTCCGATTTTTGAGGCCCACCAAATCAAGCAATCCATCAATTCGTTTACTGGGAGTGTTGCGCATGTCACCAATCGCTTCAAGGGCTTGACGAACGGAGTGATTCCCTTGCCATCGGACTTGTTCAGGCATATGGCCAACCCACTGACGAAGGTCGTCAACCGACTCATGGTTGGTGGATGAGAAGCGGGCAGTAACCTCGCCCTCTTGCAATGGGAGAATTCCTGCCATCATTCTCAGAAGTGTTGTCTTTCCTGCTCCATTTGGACCGACGAGCCCAAGAACACTGCCTGCATAAAGGTCCAAATTGAGTCCAACAACACCAGGACCTAATTTTCTATTCCATGGGCGAGTAAAGGTTGGTGATGAAATTTTGTGGCGGTGCTCAGCGTTGCGGAACGAGAGAAGGGGTTCCGCCATGGTCTACCTTAGAAGAAACCCTTGCATCAACCTTGGGACGACCCAAACCCTCATGATGGCCTATTCGTTCATGAGAACGAAGTGTATGGTCTGGCAGGGTTTGGTTCATTCGCTTCTTCCCATCATTGCAGGAGCCTTGACGCTCTATATCATGAACCGGAAAGACCCGCAAGAACCGCCTGTTCATTGGAGCCAAATTATTGGTCGTAATGGTTGCATCATGGCAGTGACGTTCGCCGTTTTACTATGGTTTGTCCCCTATGGAATTCTTGTGTTGCTCCCCATTATGCTCATCCTCTCAATCTTGAGTCCTGCTGGAAGAGAGGAGTGGAGGGAATACCGAAACCCTCGCCTTGCTGCTCTTTTCCTAAGCCTCCTGATGTTTGCTGGTGGCGGGATGCTTCCTGTATCAACTCCTTCAGCCCCTGAGCAATGGGGTCAACCGATCTTTATTGAGAACCCTGATGCGCCACTATATCCTGCTAGTGAACAGTACACTTGGCTGATGCCTTCGTTTGAGATTGTTCAATCTCTTTCAATTCGAATGCCGCATCAAACCGGTAGCATTGGTGGAGAATCATCAACCTTTAACATCGCATTTGCACTGGGTATTGAATCATCTCGCATGCAACAATCAATCGCTTTACTGGATGAACAAATCCCATTCTTACGCTTAGACCCAAGCGAGATTAAATTGGAAGCAATACCAGCGCCAGATACCCATCATTATGTTGGAGGGGGCGAAGATACAACACTTGAAGTGCGCCTGTTTAACATCAAATCATTGATTTCCACATCAGAAGGTGGAACCAAAGTCGGTGAGGTTGTATGCGTAGGTTCTGCTTCGACGGGTGGACAGATGGACATGTTGGTGGTTATTCGTCCATTGGGCCACAATTCAATCGACTCTGATAGATACGCTGAAACCTACACACTTGAATGGTATCAAAATCTCTAATCCCAAGAGATAATTTGTCACATTCTATCTTTGAGCTGACGCTCTGATTGGAGATGAAGAAAGATGCCCTTTTGATTCATTGACGTTGCCAAGAACCCGCAGTGTAGCGATAAATGATCGGCACGCCAGTAGGGACTTCAAGACCCAAAACTTCCTCCTCAGAAAGGCCGTCAAGATGCATGATAATACTGCGCAAAGAGTTGCCGTGAGCTGCTACAAACAGATTTTTTCCAGACTCTATCGCGGGAATCAATGTGTTCTCAAGATATGGTATGGTACGCTTTGCTGTCAATTCAAGCGATTCGCCGTTGGGTGGAGGTACATCGAATGAACGGCGCCAGATGTGAACTTGTTCTGCCCCAAATTGCTCCCGTGTCTCATCTTTGTTCAACCCTTGAAGGTCGCCGTACATACGTTCATTCAACTGCCAGGCCACATGAACGGGAAGGATACTATCTTTGGCAGCATCACCTCTAATTTGCGACCACCCACGCATCCGCGACTCATTTTCAGAAAGACCTTCTTCCATTTCCTCACTGTACTGAAATACGGGTGTTCGTCCGCTATTATGTTCTGACATTGCTATCATAGCAGTCATTTGGGCACGAATAAGCATGGACACATGGACTTCATCAATAGCAAGGTGAGCAATCGCTTTTCCACCCTCGCGCGCTTCATCAATTCCTTTGATTGAAAGGGGGACATCTACCCAGCCAGTGAAAAAACCAGCAGCGTTCCACATGGATTGTCCGTGACGCATCAAGATTAGCAGCGACATGAGGGTGCCTCAGTTCGCCCACAAGCAGGTAGGGCATGAAGGTGGCGCTCAACCAACCAGCCACGGAACGAGTGCAAGAACAAAGAGCGGGAAAATTCCCATCATCAAATCTCTAACAAAAAGCACGATGAGTGTTTTGGATTGAGTATTAGTACGCTCTTCAAATTCTTTTTGTAATCGTTTGTCTACAACATCGGAAAATTTTCCAGCACTTATTTTTCCTACTTCTATCGCAGCACCCATTGCAACACTACTCAACAATCCAGCGGGAGTCAGTTTCCGAGTAAGTAAAGCCCGTCCAGCCCAAACTTTGAGTGAATTCTTGGCTACTTCCCTGCCTGTTTCATTAACTTCTTTTTTCGTTACAGGTTTATCCTTCTCACGTCCCGAAATTTTACGCAACCAGGCACGGGCTTTGAGCCCTGTATCTGCAACCTTCCTTAATTTTGAGACATCTTGATGCAATACCGCAGTCAGCATACGACGCACTCGAGCAACACGATAGAAATCCATCACAACCCAAAATAAAAGTGCCATAAGCAAGAGTGTACCGCCAAGATTGGTCACTTCAGACCATGATTGCCAGCCAATAGGATCAATGAAAAGACGCAAACCGAGAACGAGGAAAGGGGGAATCATGAAGGCAAATATTTCATTGAAAACCAAAAGCCCCATTCCTTTGACAGGAAGAGTTCGTAGTTGTTTCAATGCCCAGCCAGCATGAGGGGAGAGTTTGTTGATAGCCTGCCTCATCGGCCGAGCAAGAATAACTAGACGAAAGACAAACGGCAACCAAAGAATGAACAATACATATGCATCCCACGGGCTGGAAGGTGGAATTTCTGGGATTTGTATCGGACTGGCTGCCATCCTGCTTCGTGTTGACATCATGGCGTAGGCTTTCAATGAAACGCTGATATCTTACCAAATCCGTGTGTATTGTTTCATCACCGAAGCGCTCATGTCCCCCCATCACCTCGGCTGACCATGGTCTTCACACACAACATGGCAGACTGGCTCGGATTTTCGGTCAACAAAGAATGGCTGGAAGAAAACATTCGCTGGAAGGATTTCGGAACAGGCGTTCGCTTGGGACGACTTCTCAGGGAAGACAAGACTTCACTCGTTCTTTACGAAGCTGACTCTGAAGTGACTGTAGACGCATTCATGCCCCATAGCCACCCTGGTGGCGAATGCTACCTCGTCCTTGAAGGAGAAGTTTGGGACAAAGATGGAACCTATCCAACAGGCTCCATCGTTTGGATGAACCGTGAAACAACCCACACGCCAAAGACTCGAGGAAAGACATTGATTTTGGTTCTCTGGCCCGAAGGCGTCAAGTCGGCCTGAGATTCAGGCCCCAGCGGCTGGTGCTTCGTCAGAAGCAGAACCTACGACGAGCCCAACCAACAAGGATTGGACAACGAAAGCCCACCACATGACCATGCCAGGAATCGGAGGGAGAGCCTCGGTATCGCTACCAGTAAAGTGAGCCGAACAGTGAAAATGACTACTCTGTCAAACGAGCGATAAGGGTGGTTTTGGTTCCAGATACTGGTTTCCCTGCTTC
>DASCRS010000118.1:0-4205 GCA_034402455.1 Candidatus Poseidonia sp.
ACGCCACAGTCATCGCGTTCACGGAAGTCCAATCTAACAACTGGGTTCACTTCCTTGACCAAAGCGCGGCAAATATCTCTGCGGCGAAGCGCATCTGAGGTTTGATGCATGAATCGGTCAACAAGTCCAGTCACGTAGAATTGCCCGTATAGATGCTGAGGTTGAATAGAGCCATGTTGCCCTTCAACAACACGAATCATTGCTTCTCCATTCTTTTCATTGAGTTTTACAACTTCGCAAAGAACAGTGTCTCCAACCTTTGGTTCAACAATTGCTTTGCTTGCTCCAACTGAGATGACGCCGTCGTTAACATTGACGTTGCCGATAACCGTGGCGATGATGTTTCCGTCGTGAAGGGTTGTACCTTCTCCGGTGGTGTGTTGACCTTCCTGGCCAATGATGCTTCCTGGGGTGACGAGGCTCGCCGTCATGTATCTCATTCCTTTAGCAGACATGGCCCGAGATGGGTCGCACGCCGTTTCGCCAATGAGAGGCGAGGCCTCTTTCCTTTTCAACCCCCCTTACGCTCTTACTGGTCTTCATCGCTTGGTAAACGGGAATCTCCCGGACGGTGGATTCGCCAACAAAGGACCTCTGTCTCGCTAGAACGCTTTGAGTGATGGGTGTACATGGCGGGCAATCTGAAGTTTGTGGCCATGATATGCTCATACTTCCAACCAGCATCACGAACCATTCCTCCAATATGCTTTGAATTCCGATTGTGCAAAAGATGGATTGCATCGCATGATGATGCTAATGCTGTTTCAATAAACGGTCGGTCGGCTTTTGCCTTCTGAACACCCCATGGTGGATTCATTACGACAAGTTCCACCTCTGGGACAGTCCATTCATCCCTTCCGATGAATGTTTCGTGGACGGTCCAATCGTCGCCTTCTTCGGTTAGAGATTCTAAATTTGTACGCAAAACCTTCAGTGCAGCCTCATCGCATTCAACGAAGTGAACATGCTTTGCACCCAAAGCAAGACATGCAATCCCCAATATGCCGTTTCCAGCCCCAAGGTCAAGAATTGTTTTTCCCTCAACACCATCAAGTTGGTCAATTGCTAGCATCCAATATGCTGCAAGGTCTCCTTCGGTAGCGTATTGTTCGAGAATAACCTCAGAGCATGGATGAGGTTTGAGTTTGGACAACCGAATGGCCAAATGTTTGGGGCGCATTAACTTCACCAGCGACGAGGTTGCTGCTGATATTGATTGGCCTGCTGTTGTGCCTGCATTTGTAGGCGCATGGCATGAATCTGTTGTGCTTCAACACGAAGCCGTTGGAGCAAGGGTTCACCAGGTTGTTGGTTGCCACAAAAGCGGCAGAAGCGAGTGCCATCAGTGTGTTGTTGCCCGCAGTTAATACAGAATCCCATGCTGATGCCTCATACCTTCGTTTTGCTTCTTTGATTTGAACCTTATCAACCCATGGCCGTCATTTCAAGCAAGATGGGCCATGTCTCAAGGCTTTCAGCAAGAGATCGTTCGCTCAGGTTTTCCCAACGAGGGTCATCCATGAAGGAAGACGGTTCAACTCCAGCGTCAATGAGTTCTTGGAAGAAAGCGCGCAATTCAATTTCAAGTTCAGATTGTGTGTTCTCTTCTATTTCTGGCTCTGGGAGTTCAACCTGTTCAATTGTTGGAATCTCCTCAGGTTGAGAAATTTCGGAGAACTCAGGAATTATGGTTTCTTGAGTTGCTTGTTTCTTCGCTGGCTCAGAAACAGCGCCTGGAGGGAGTGGTACGGATACGACCTCATCTTTCGTTGTGGTCTCAACTGTAGTGGTCTCATTCGCAACGACATCTTCTTGAGTCTCGGGAAGAGATTCTGGCTTTGCTTCGGGTGCTGGTTCTGGTTTGACAACAGGCTCGGGCTTCGGCTTTTCTAATCGTCCTACGCCAAGCACTTCGGCTTGTTGTCTGGCCATTTCTGCAGCTGCTCGTCGGGGCAAACTCACGAAACATTTCCCAGGCAAAGATTCGGGAGGGAAGGGAAGATAGTAATTTTTCAAATCAGAAAGCGATGGGTGGCGGAAATAGAGTGTGTTGATGGTTTCAAACGGGCGCTGATTGGGAAGGCCTACTGAAAACGGAACGGATGAGATTTGAATTGAACCTCTTAACCATCCTTCATTGGTTATCAAATGCTGCATCCACAGTCCAAGGTCAGATGTGGCTAAATCAACAAACTGGAAGGATGCTGTCTTTGTGTCAAAACCTTGCTCTTCAAGCAAAGAAGCTTCGGCTCTTGGGCGATGAAATGAAGCCATTACCGGCTGGCCGTGTTCAACCATATCGCCGTGCAACTCCATCATTTTACGTTCTTTTCTTGGGCAAAGGAGCAGGATGCATATGCGAGCGGCGTTTGGGTCCCAAATTTCACCCCATCGCTTGGTTGCTTCTTGCGTGAGTTGACCGATTGTCATATCGGGAATCATTGCGGTTATACCCATGCTCGCACCGAGTTAAAGGGAGCGGTTCCACCCTTTAGGCATGCGGGTTGGCTGTCGTGAAATCACAACTTGTCCATGGTATATGCGAGTTCAGCAAGATAGACAACCCCTCCTGCAGCCCCTCGAAGGGTGTTATGGGAGTAGCCTTCAAAGCGAACAGTCTGGTCATCTAAACACTCGATGGCAGCAACAACAATGCCCATTCCCGCCTTAAGGTCTGAAGCGGGGTCAGGTGTATTCTCAAATGACTTACCGTCTGTGAACAAATGTTGCGCGACATCAAGTTTGGGTACAACCATAAGAGGACTATGAGGTGCACTTGGTTGGCGGTGTTCACTGTGTTGTTTATTCCATTGCTCGAGGCACTCATGGACTTCCTTCTCTGATATTTTCCGTTCAAATTTGGCGGTAACGAATACATGGTGCCCGTCCTTTCGCGCAATCCGAGTGCAGACAATATTAGCATCTCCATCCCAGTTGAGAATGCGCCGAAATTCATCCTCTGTTTTTTGTGCTTCTCCAGGTACTTCAGCATCAATATGGCCTTCATTATCTTGGTATTGTTCTAGCAATCTGTATCCGCCTCCAGAGAGTGCCTGTTCACTCCGTACCGACATAGATTTCAAAATATATTCACGGTGCATTGGCGCTAGGGGCATTATAATCGGTAGCAACGTACAATTCGTAGCACAAGCAATCGGAAAACCAGCTTGACCCATTTCATTCAGCATAGTTGGATTAATTTCTGGAATTACCAAAGGAACTCCCTCCGTGAGTCGATAAGAACTGGCATTTGAGAATACTGTAATTCCCGCCTTTGCCCACATAGGTTCAATCTTCAATGCATGCTCCGAGGGAAGTGCGGAAAATGCAATTCTAATTCCTTCTTCATACAGTTTCGCTGGAACCTCGTAATCATGAACATCTTCAATCAAAAGTATTGGGAGTTCTGGCCTAGGTTCGTCCAATTTCCACGGTATGCTCTCAATTGAGGTGCCTTTCCGCGTACTTTTCCCTGCAATGGCGCTCAATTCAAACCAAGGATGGTTATGAAGCCGTTGCTGCAAGCGTTGGGCAACGAGGCCACTGGCTCCCAAAACCACAGTCATGAGGCGGTCCATGGGTCAGCGAGAAGGTGTTGGTCTTTGAGGACTTGGCTTGATTCACAACAAGGGTTTTGGAAAGATCCGGCGTGTGATAAGTTTCCGCAAAATTCTCCAACCATCTGCCGTCGAACCTAATTTAGCCTCACCAATTCGAGGTGAATAAGAGATTGGGCGATATCTGAATGTGAGGCCTTGGTTAATCATTGAGGCAAACATTTCTGCTTCAATTTCAAATGAAACACTATTGAGCATCAATCGGTTAATACTCTTTCGAGAAAATGCCCAATAACCAGAACAAACATCATTCGTTGTCACACCATAGAGTGCAGTTGCAAACCATGTGAGGAGGTGGTTTCCAACAAAATTGAATCGTGTCATTGCATCTGGAGAAATCGTTCCATTAAGCCGGTCTCCAATAACCACATCCGCTCGTTTTAGGCCTTCTAATAACCTCAACATTTCTGCAGGATGATATGTCCCATCAGCATCCAACATGACCACAGCATCAGCGCCCATTGCCTGTGTTTCACGAAAACCCTGGCGAATAGCAGTTCCTTTTCCATGCTCATTCTGTTCCATAAATAGTACGTTGAATTCTTCCGCAACCTTGCCTGTGTCATCCGTACTGTGCCCGTCCATTAC
>DASCRS010000119.1:0-12899 GCA_034402455.1 Candidatus Poseidonia sp.
GAACCTTCTCCAGTTCGTTCTTTGTGGTAAAGAGCAGCAAGTATTGCGCTGACGGCATTCATACCAGTCATCACGTCAATCCAAGCCACACCTACTTTTGCAGGAGGGCCATCGGCCTCTCCAGTAATGGACATGATTCCAGACCTTGCTTGCATTGTGAGGTCAAATGCTGGCTCATCACGACGCGGACCGTCTTGACCGTATCCGGAGATGCTGCACAGAATGATTCCTTTTGGAATTGGACCAAGGTGCCGTTCAAACGTCCCAGGCCTGAAGTTTTCAATGACAACATCCGATTGTGCAATCAATGAGTGGATGTGTTCTCGGTCTTCCTTGATATTAGCGGATTGGATGTTTTTACCCCGATTGCACGACAGGAAATAGGATGCGACTTTATCCCCGTCAAAGCCTTTCTGGAAAGGAGGCCCCCATCCTCGTGTATCATCCCCCCATGGGGCTTCTATTTTCGTGACCTTTGCTCCGAGATCGCCAAGCGATTGGGCCGCATAAGGGCCAGCGAGAATTCTGGAAAGGTCAAGGACGCGTATTCCTTCGAGCGGACGAAGCATGAGCAGGGCTCGTGCGTAGTTCAAATGAACGTATCCACTAAGGGGTGTTGTTCGAAGGGCAATGCTGCCCTAAAAGAAAAGAACGAACTCAGTTCTTGTCTGCTTGGACTTGCTTGCGCACGTCCTGAGCAGCGTTCTTTGCTGCTTGCATGGCCTTGCGAACGCGAGTACCAGCAGCGGAATTTCCTTTGTCATGCTTTGCAGCATCAACAAGGGAGTCGGTCAAATCATCAATCATCTTCTGTACCATAGCCTCAACGGACATAAAGGCGGCTCGGAAAGTCGGTTCTTATGTATTGCCGTAAAATATCATGGGTAGCGACTCCAATAGGGCGAATTTACCATTACCACTTCCATCATTTAGCAAGATGGGTTGGTAGAAAGTCACTCTAGTTTTGGCGAGGGGTTGAAAACCCTCATCATTGAGCCCTCTACAAGGGGGGCATCAAATGGGCTTTAATCGTCGGTCAACTCAACCTGACCCCGATCCTGTTTCAACGCAAGAATGGACAGACTCCATTCGTGCAGTCAAAGAACAATTAGGTGAAGAGGAAGCTCGCCGTCTCTTGCACGCAACACTCGGTGCGGCTAGAGAGATTGGTGTTGATGTCAATGTTGTGAACACACCTTACTTGAACAGTATCCACCCAGACGACCAAGGCACTTACCCAGGGGACCTGGTGCTTGAGGAACGTCTTCACGGAATTTTACGTTGGAATGCCATGATGCTTGTGACCAGGGGGAACAAATATTTCGAAGGTATTGGTGGCCATATCTCAACCTATGCATCCGCTTCTCATGCTTGGGAAGTTGGCTTCAATCATTTCTTCAGAGGCAAAGATGGAGACGGTTCAGGTGACCATTTGTATTGGCAAGGACATGGTTCTCCTGGAATTTATGTTCGTGCTTGGCTTGAAGGCCGCCTATCTCACGAAAACATGGAGCAATTCCGCCAAGAAGTTGGAGGAAAGGGACTTTCCTCATACCCACATCCTCGTCTTATGCCTGATTTCTGGGAATTCCCGTCTGTAAGCATGGGGCTTGGAGGGATGACAGCTATTCATCAAGCCCGATTCAATCGTTATCTCGAAGACCGCGGATTAGTTACGACAGCAAATTCACGTGTGTGGTACACCATGGGAGACGGAGAATCGGACGAACCCGAATCGCTTTCTCAATTATCATTGGCAGGAAGAGAGGGCTTGGACAATATCATCATGACGATGAATTGTAACTTGCAACGACTCGATGGACCTGTTCGTGGCAATTCAAAAATCGTTCAGGAACTTGAAGGGCGCTTTAGAGGGGCGGGATGGAATGTCATCAAAGTCCTATGGGGAAGTTCATGGGACGACCTCTTTGCTCGGGACTCACAGGGTCTATTGGCCGCACGACTTGCAAGCCTCGTTGACGGTGATGAACAACGCATCATGACTGCAGACGGTGCAACCATCCGCAAGGAATTGTTCAACAATGAAGGGCTTGCATCTCTCGTCTCTCATCTTGATGATGCAGCGCTTGTTGACCTTTGCGCAGATGTAGGTGGGCACGATTTCGTCAAACTTCATACTGCTTATGCTCAAGCGACTGCTCACAAAGGCCAGCCAACGGTTGTCATTATTCGTACTATCAAGGGATATGGACTCGGTCCAGCTTTCGCTGGAAGAAACACGACCCATCAAAAGAAGAAGGCTGATCTGGAAACAATGCAATTTATGCGTGACGATCTTGGTCTCGCCTTTTCGGACAAGGATTTGGAATCTTATCCATATGTTATGCCCGAAGACATCCCTGAATTAGTGGCCTATGTCAAGGAGCGCCGAGCAGCACTTGATGGTTTTATGCCATCAAGAATTGTACCCGATGATGCAATTACTCTTCCAGACAAAAAGGCTTACGCTGATTTTGATGCAGGCACGAAAGGGTCAACAGAAGTTTCTACAACCATGGCATTCGTTCGGATTCTTCGCTCACTCATGAAGGACAAAAAATTCGGTCAACGAATCGTACCGATTATTCCAGACGAAGCACGAACCTTTGGTATGGACCCATTGTTTTCCGAATTTGGCATTTACCACCCAGAGGGCCAGTTATACAAGCCAGTTGACCACAAAGTCTTGATGAAGTACAAAGAATCTGACCAGGGGCAGTTGCTTGAAGAAGGCATCAATGAGGCGGGCGCAACTTCAACTTTCATCGCATCTGCAACATCTTACGCAACCCATCATTATCCAACGGTTCCCTTTTACACATTTTATTCAATGTTTGGTTTTCAACGCGTAGCCGATTTGATTTGGTCTGCTGCCGACCAACGTGCTCGTGGCTTCCTGATGGGGGCTACTTCGGGAAGAACTACGCTCAATGGAGAAGGATTGCAACATCAAGACGGACACTCGTTACTTATGGCTCATACCAACTCTGCAGTAAGGGCTTGGGACCCAGCTTTTGCATACGAATTAGCGACCATCATTAGCCACGGTATTGATGAAATGTGCGCTCAAAATAAAGATGTCATTCACTACATTGCTGTTTACAACGAGAACTACCCAATGCCTCCAAAACCAAAGGGTGTTGACGAAGGCATCATTCGTGGAATGTATTTACTTCGTGGCGCACCCAAGGGCGATGGCCCCGTCGTTCGCCTAATTGGCTCTGGGCCAATAATGGTTCAAGTTCTAGACGCTGTAGAGAAACTCGAAACTTTCGGAGTCCGTTGTGAAATTTACTCTGCAACCTCCTATGGAGAAATGCGTCGTGAGGGCCTTGAAGCCGACCGGTGGAATCGCCTTCACCCCAGCAAAGCAGCCAGAAAACCATGGGTTGAGGAGATGCTTTCTGAGCCGCTTACAACGGTAGCGGTTTCCGATAACATGGCAGCAGTTCCTGACATGATTCGTCAATGGGTTAGCGGCCATTACACTGTTTTGGGAACTGATGGATTTGGACGTTCAGATACTCGCGAAGCACTTCGTCGTTTTTTTGAGGTCGATGGTGCGGCCATTGCTTTGGCCGCTCTTTCATCTCTTGTACGAGACGGTTCTATTGAAGCCAAAGTTTACGCAAAAGCCGAGAAAAATTTCGGAATTTCTACAGAGAGAACAGACATCGCAGAACTGTAATTATGCTTTAGCTTGGCAGCATTTTGCATTATCGCGGTTGGCATGACTCCGTGGGCGAGGAATCGGAGTGAGTGTTTGGATTCGTGGCACCGAGTTTGATTAAATCCATACATCGTTATCCGAGGTCAAATCACCATCATTGTTTCCTGTGTTTACTACGCCGCGTGGCTCAACAAGGAGGACATGGCATTCCTCAACAGCAAAGGGCTTGTGTTCTACGCCTTTGGGGACAACATACAGTTCCCCTTCGCCTAACTGAACCATCTTATCACGAAATTCAATGCTCATATTGCCTTTTATGACGATGAATACTTCATCGGTGTCTTCGTGATGATGCCATACAAATTGGCCGAGTATTTTGACGAGTTTGAATTGATAATCATTCATCTCAGCAATCACTTTTGGTGACCAGTAGTCACTGAATTTTGAATATTTTTCGGCGAAGTTGATCGCTGACATGTTTGGTTGTTGGGTGAGAAGTACTTGTCTTTGTTGCATACAAAATTTATTCTGGTGGCCTCCAAAGCCCTCCCTTTTTTGCAAAATCTAAAACGTGGCAATAGAGCGTTACAATGGCAACACGAGTGCTTTCAACCTCAAATATCTCATCACCCTTCAATGGTTTTGGCCTAGTTTTCCATGCTTTTTTTGCAATTAGAGACAGAGGGAATCGAAATAAAGCTGGCCCTGTTACAGGTAAACCAAAACGCGTCTTCCAAGCGCGTTCGATAATAGCCGCATCAAAAATTGCCCCATTTACGGCTTTCCAAGAAGTTCCGCCAGTTTTGTGACGGACTAACCAAGAAGGATTGACAGAAGAATCCACAGTGTAGCCATGGTCGGCTAAAATTGGCGCCATCCATGGTGCAATGTATCCATTTGGCGCCCTAAAAAAGGGACGGAAAGATGGCCCTGCAGATTGTTTGAGGAGAGCGGTGGAGGAGGCGAGCATTGCCGCGAACCCATCTCTATCTTCTCCCCAAGCAGACCACGAGCGATGAGTGTGACCATGGCACCCCACAGTAAGCCGTTCTCCAAATTTAGTTAGGAGCTCTTGGAAAAGTTTGCAAAATGTCCCATTTTCAAGCAAGTCTGATACAAGAAATAGTGTGATTGCGTAGTCATGACTAGCCATCCAATCATGAAAACCTTCTAGACCAAGAAGAAATTCTGGTGATAACTCATTCTTTTGATGAGGATATTTTTTGTTACTTCTTGTTGGATGTCCTTGATATTGAGGGAGGTGGCGAAAATCATCACTGTCAATTGTATACCATGTTCTCACGCTGAATCACCTCGTCCTATGTCGACGAGATGAAGATGATGGGGAACCGTGCGTTCATTGAATTCAATGCCGATGAATTCCTCAAGCCGTTCACCGCTCCATTGATTGCAAATTGTTCCAGCGGTGGCTAAACCTGCTTCATTATGGGGGTGGACGACGATTTCAACAACAATTTCTTCGCCCCGGCTTTTCAACCATTCAAAGATGGCATCTACACATAATGTTGCGATACCCTTCTTCCGGTGATTTTTGCGAACCCAATATCCAAGATTGTAGTTAGCATGCAAAGATTGCAACTCGTCTCCTAAGCCGAGCAAGCCAATGAATTCATTTGATGAGGGGTTGTGTACGGACCAAAAATGAAGTTGGTCTGTGCCATTTTGTGCTTGAATATCAAAGAGCATATCGCGCAGTTGGCGACGAATATCGTCATCTGGATTCAGCCATGGAAGTGCTGTTTGAGCAGCTTTAGAATCTTCGTGGTACGCTTCCAAGAGGTCGGACAAAAGAGCGTTCTTGGTTGGGTAAAGAACCATTCCATTTTCTAATTTCAACATTGGTGTTTGAACCATTTCTTCACCTATCCGAGGATTTGAACTCGTGCTTGATGAACTTGCGGATGATTTGGATGTACATAAGCAGCCATGTCCAGCGTCCATTTGACATGATCGTGACGGCCGAGGTGTTGCATGAGAACTGAGATGTGGAGGAGCATGTTGAGGTTTTCATGCAAATGTGGCCCGAGGGTGTCGAGTGTTACTGCTGCCTCCTCCATCCTTCCGTGCTTGATGTGTTCCATTGCTTCAACAACTTCTTGGTAGACGCGGTGGTCATCCCAGGGTTCACCTTCAGGCCAAGGCCATATCCGATTATTCGCAATGGCGGGGTCTGCAACATCTTCTTTCTCTTCACTTGCTTGTGTAGGTTCAACAGGCGCCATTGCGGCTTGACTTGTAGTATTGTCTTCTGGCAATTCAGGCAATGAGATTTCCTCATCAACAGGGAGTTGAGGCGTGGAAGGCACTTCAATCGAGGGGGACTGTGTGGGGGGAATGACAACGTCATCATCCGGCAATTCAGGCAAAATCTCAGCCACAGGTTGTTCAATCGCTACGGCTTGGGCAAGTGACGGAAGGGCATCATTTTCATCTGGCAAGTCGGGTAAATCGGGCGTGGTTTCATTTGTAATTGGGCCGACACTTCCCAGTAAGTCGTCATCGTTTGCAGAAGGAGTAGAAGAAGAATACAACCCGCCCTTTCCAGTGTGTATCGGCTCGGCGACTTCATCAAATGGGTCAACCTTCTCTATTTCAAACATAACCGCCCCCTCAAGAGCATCACTTGGTTGAAGTTCAACCTCTTCTTCCTCCTCGCTTGCAACCGTTTCAGAAAGGGTTGGTCCTGTTCCATCGATGAATTGAAACGCCTCGGGAACGGCCTCACCGTCTTCGTCTATTTGTTCATGAGGCAGTTCGTATTGATCTACATCAACCATTACCTCCTCAATGGAGAGCACCGCTTCAACGACTTCTTCACTCCCTTCAAGCGCCTCATTTTCTCCGAGGAGGAGATCCATTATTTCCTCGCCCGATGCAGTGGTTTGAGCCATTGGTTGCTCCCGTGCTGATTTATTGAGGGAATAATAGCATTGAACACATGTTTCAGCCCCCTCCGCATTGAGGTATTCGCAATAAGGGCAGGGATGGCCATCAACCTCCGAAGCCTTCTTCTTGCGCCCAAACATGTGCCCAACCGGTTCTTGGCAGGAAAGTCTTGGTTTAAGAATGCGGGTTTCCCGATTACCTAATTATTCATTCTAGAGGCATATACTGATGAAGCAGGTCAGGTTGGTAGGAATGATGGGGCGTAAGGGTTCAGTTCGGCGGATGAACAATGCGGCCGTGCCGGATGTTCCCATGGCTAAAGGGGAACCTATGCCTGACCGTTGGCGTAAAAGCCAAGACCATTTTCAACGATTTACAGAACTTATAAAACAAGAATTGGATGATGAAACACAGCTTGTAGAAGAACGTTGGAAGACATGGACCAAACATCGTTTGGTTGTAGCGGGAGTGGCTATGTTTGACCTCAGTGCTCGCCCCCAAGGCCGTTTTTTTGGAGATGATATTATTGTCTTTGAAACGCAGCGCGGAGACCGCATGCCAAACCACCGTTTCGGACCAGGGGATATCGTGCTTATTTCACGGTCACGACCTTGGGGTGAAAAAGTGGTGGAAGGTGTCGTTCTTGACCGCGGCCCAACTCGCGTGCGTGTAGTCGTCAAAGAACGCCCAAAGGATGTAAAAAAAGGCGGATGGAGATTGGATAGAGGGGCCAATCGTGTTGCCCACGATAGAATGCATGAGGCGCTCATCGCCTTCCACTCAACCGAGGGGGAAAGCGGCACAGTATTACGAGATTTGTTGCTTGCTAATGTTTTGGATGTCAATGAAAGTGCTTCCCTACCACCCGATATTCGCGGCAAGCCTTCACTGCGCGCCCCACGACCGAACATTTCCCATCTCAATGATTCTCAAAAGACTGCCATTGAGCGAGCGCTCTCTCAACGATTGAGCCTCATTCAAGGTCCACCTGGCACTGGAAAAACAT
This sequence comes from Candidatus Poseidonia sp., assembly GCA_034402455.1. Lineage (GTDB taxonomy): Archaea > Thermoplasmatota > Poseidoniia > Poseidoniales > Poseidoniaceae > Poseidonia. The sequence continues at coordinate 7,584 of DASCRS010000119.1, forward strand.
ATACTGCAGTTCACTTACTCAATACGATGTCTCATCTTGGAAGCGGGCCTCTTTTGGCTACTGCTGAGTCCAATGTTGCGGTTGATAATTTGCTTGAAGGACTTTTGGATTTGGGAGTAAAAGCGCTTCGTATTGGCCGTCCTGTCAAAGTGAGGGAGGCGTTGAGGGATGCAACACTTGACGCGTTGATAGAACACCACCCAATGCAGGAAGAACTCGCCTTTATTCAGGATGAACAGCGACAACTCAGGAAGGCCCTTCCCTCCTTGAGAGGGAAAGAGAAGGGTTTGATGCACCGAGACATCAGCAATAACCAACGAGAAATCCGCCGTCTTGAGGCTACGATGATAGCGAGTATTCTTGATGAAGCCGAAGTCATTTGTGCTACTACGATAGGCTGTGGGCACCGTTTGTTAGAATCCCGTAAATTTCCGATTGTACTTATGGATGAAGCCACTCAGGCAAGCGAACCGAGCGCTCTTGTTCCTATTGTCAAAGGATGCCGTCAATTGATTTTGGTCGGAGACCACCAGCAATTACCACCGACTGTGGTGAGCCGAAGGGCAGAACAGGGTGGTTTGAATCGCTCGCTCTTTGAGCGTTTGATTGCTTGTGGACTCGAGTCTATGATGCTCACCACTCAATACCGAATGCATCCCGTGATGCGTGAGTATCCGAGCGCTAGATTTTATGAAAATAGATTGGAAGACGGGTGCTCATCCCAAGAGCGGCCAGCACCAGCGGGATTTCTGTGGCCCGATTGGGACCGTCCAATGGCGTTTATTCCAGTAGATGGAATTGAGGTCCAAGATGAAGAAGGCAAGAGCCGATCCAATCAAGACGAGGCCGCTAAAGTCATTGGGATAGTTGATGAGTTACTCGCTATGGGTGACTTGCAGGCAAGTGATATCGGTATAGTGACGCCCTATAACGGGCAGGTGCGCCTTCTTTCTGACCTATTTGAGAGTGCAGGGGGAAGGGAGCCAGGACAACGGTACGGTGGACTTGAAATCAAGAGTGTTGATGGATATCAGGGCCGTGAAAAAGACGTTATTGTATTTTCAACAGTTCGTGCAAACGATGCTGGAGAAGTTGGCTTTTTGTCCGACTATCGCCGACTTAACGTTGCAATTACTCGGGCTAAACGAGGATTGATTGTCCTCGGTCATCCAACAACTTTGAGGCACGATCCAAATTGGAGAGCATACTTGGATTGGGCTGATGAAAGCGGGCTGTTTGCATGGCATTTGACTCATAGTTAAAGCGCAATTTGACAAAGGAGAACCTGCGCCTATAACCATGGCCGACAGCCCCATCACGATGGTCCAAGGCGGGGGAACGCTGGCCCAAAGCGTCATGGCTTCGGCTCCAGAAGGCATGCTCATAGCTCCTGCATGGAAACGAGTTGCGGCCTTCATGCTCGATGTCGTACTGATAAGCGTAGTCCTCTCTTTTTTTACTCAGGGGGCACTCCTTTCCACGCTTTTCAACTTTAATTTCCTCATTGGCGGAGATTTGAGATCAATTGCATTCTTCTTTGTTAATTGGTTTGTTTTCATTTCAGCCTTTTATCTCTATTTCAAATACACCGGGCAATCCATTGGAAGGTCGCTCGCTCAACGCGGCTTTCGCATTGCTATCGTTCACGATAATGGAACGCTACTCGAACAACATCATTGGGGCCCACGTGCTCTTGCCAAGTTGGTCTATCTTCTGCCCATTATTGGGCCATTGTACTTCGGTTTACGAGATGCATATAATGCTCAATCCTCCGATGATGAATACAGGACCAAGATAGACCTCAAGCATCATACAGTTGCTGCTGTTGATTGGTCGCTGCCTTCTGAAACACGTTTCGGACTTAAGTGATTTCAATCATTTTCAAGCATTCCTTTGAAGTATAGCCACCTCGCAGTGCTGATTGGTGAGAATGGATGAGTGATGACCACAGCGCCCGAGCAGGTTCTCTAAACACCACGCTCCATTCGGTTTCAATGGAGATTGATGACGATGATGAAGATGTCATCATGGTTGTTGTTGAATTGGTTAATGAATCCGCAATACCCGTAGGCGGCCTTTCTGCAGCCCTTGTTTCAGATAAAGGTCAACGATTCGAGCCCATTGAAGGAATCAGCTCAATAGGGCCTGGTTTGTCCCGTCAATTCAAATTCGAGGCAAAAATAGATTCAGGCGAATGGACGTTTGAGTTTAATGGAGGTGGACACAATATGGCAATCGGACCTTACTCCTTTGATTTTGAATATCAGGTTGACCAAGGTAGGAAATTTGGAAATGCCATCGGTTCCAGTTTATTTAGCGGTGCATTTGACAACCATTTAGGTGACTTTGGCTCAACCGAAGAACGAGGAATTATTGATGCCGAAACTATCATGATGACCTCGTATTATGGCGAAAACAGCGAAGGAGGCTCAACAAAAGTCATCCGTGGAGAAGCAGTCACGACCGAAGACGAAGAAGACGGTCCGCGAACTCCTCCTTGGCAGAAAGGCGCCCCCTCCTCACCCGAATCACCTCCAATATTGGAATCAGGGCCCGACCCACTCCTTGCCCCACTAACTCCAGTTACTGTTGCCGAGGAACAGCCAGAACCCGAACCTGAACCCCAGCCACTTTCCCCTCCCAAGTCAGATGTCAAACCCAAATCAAAGCCCAAAACAGCCGCAACCCCTCCTCCGTTGCCCAAGGCCAAGACTTCAGGCTCTCAAACCCCAAGTGGTCCCCCGTCAGGCCCACCAAGTGACCCACCTTCAGATTCTCCAAGCGGCCCCCCAAGCGGCCCCCCGTCAGGTCCTCCAAGCGGCCCACCAAGTGGTCCACCTTCAGGCCCCCCAAGCGGCCCACCTTCAGGCCCCCCAAGCGGCCCTCCGTCAGGCCCTCCAAGCGGCCCACCATCTCGACCAAAAGACCTCTGAGGTGTATTCATGTCAGATGGTTTTGCAATGGAACTTTGCGGCAACCAATCCTCATGGCAGATTGTGCCTGAAGGAATAGACTCGGTCAATTTAGATGCTGTTGGCTTGGCCATTGAATCAGCAGGCTACCATGTTGAAATTCGTTCAAGTTTGTGTTGGACCTTCACAGGTCCTTGCGACTTAACGCTCTACCCAAGCGGGAAATTATTGGTCAAAACAGAGGATAAGGGCTTGGCGAACGATGTCGCCCACCTCCATGTAACCCAATGGGCTTTGTCGTGAGGGAATGACATGATCGGTGAGCGCACGCTGCACCATGTTCGCAACAATGGTGTAATCGCTTATCCTACAAGCACTCTACCGGGTTTAGCTTGTTTACCAACTCCAGAAGGATTGGACGCGTTATTTGAATTGAAACACCGCCCCCACGACAAACCAGTAAGTCTTGGTGTTTTATCATTGGAACAGGCTTCAGATTTTGTTCATGTTAGCGATGATATTAAAGAAATGGAAACCTCGTTCCCAAAAGGAAGTTTGACATTCATTCTTCCAGCAAAAACTCCCTTAGACGCGCGTCTTGGCGGAGAATTCGTAGCAGTTAGGTGTCTTTCACACCCTGTAGCAAGGGAACTCGTGTCTGCGCTTGGACCAATTACTGCAACAAGTGCTAATGAAACTGGGGAAGAACCTCAATCCACATCTCAGGATGCAGGGAAAGTGCTTGAACTTGCTTCATTCGCCGTGCTTGAAGGGGATTGTCCCGGCGGCGTAGGGAGTACAATCATCAAGATTTCAAACGAAAATCACAATGCTCCGGTGGTAACTGTTATGAGAGAGGGCATCATACCTGCGCATGAAGTGGCTGAATGGTGGAAGAATCGCAACTGAAGTATTGGCGAGATGCAGGCCATGTTGCTCGTCGAACCTTGGAAGCGATGAAACTGGAATTGCAACCTGGAAAGACTTTCCATGAAATAATTGAATCAGCCGAACGATTCATTCACCGACACGGTGGAAAACCAGCATTCCCATCAACCATTGCTGTTAATGACATGGCTGCACATTTCACTACTAATCATACGATTGATGGTGTGGAGGGATGGGATAATGACAATGTTTTGTCCAAAGGAGATCTGGTGAAGATTGACTTTGGAGTTCACATCAAGGGGCGGATTGGAGATAATGCGCTGTGCATGGAAATTGGAAATACAAATAATCACACCGAACAAATCAAAGCGGCGAAAGAGGCCCGCGATGCCGCTGTTGAGATGCTCCATCCAGGCACTCCTTGGTACAAAGTTGGACAGGCAGCAGCCCAGCCTTCTCTCGATGCTGGATTTCAACCCATACGCAACCTATGTGGACATCAACTCAAGCCATGGGAGCTCCACGCAGGCGTTTCTGTACCATCATATGCATGCGGCAAGGACAATCAAGGATTCAAAGGCGTCGTTGAAGAGGGGGCCATCTATGCAATAGAGCCATTCAATACAACTGGTTCATCTGGAATGATTGAAAATATTGGCAAACCGAATTCATCGAATATATACCGGATAACTGGCTTGACTACCTCAAAGAAAGCGAGAGCAAAAAATCAACTCAAACCCCTTGGTGCTCAGATGGCCCGTAATCTTGAGGAACGATATTCAACACTTCCGTTTGCCGAGCGTTGGGCGTTTCCTATGCTAAAGAAACCCTTCCCTGAGGCAGATGAAGCAAGCCTGCAAAGCAAATGGAATGCATTGGTTAAGAAATTGATTAGCATTCGTTTCTTAGAAACATATCACGTTCTCCGTTGCAAAGATGGGGGCAATATCGCACAGTTTGAACATACGGTACACGTTACATCTGGCGGACCAGAGATTTTGACGGTTGAATAAAGGGCAAACCCTTGATTCTCTCTCAAAAACGAATATAAACTGTGAAATCATGGCCTAACATGAACAGGGCTGTTGAAGTTCTCGTTTGAGTGCATCCCATCCCCTCTGCGTTTCTCTCACCCTGTTCACCTTTATTCTTCTACGGCCGTAAGGCTAACATGGTTATTTTCGCGAATTTCGCGGCTTACAAATAGTATGCTCCACTCGCTTGGCGCGATAATTAACAAAAAGTAACATTTCATAAATTACCGTTTTTCGCTGTTTTCTGGCTTTAACGCGAATTAAATAGACAGTATCGTTTAATAGGGTGACAACTGTGGTAGCCCTACCCCCCGAAAGGGGAAGGAGGACAAAAATATGCAAAATGAAAACCGAAATGAAGAGGCTGTCAGCCCAGTTATTGCTACCATCTTGATGGTTGCGATCACTGTTGTGCTGGCTGGTGTACTGTACGTATGGGCTAGCTCCCTTGCTGAAGGCAACACCGACGGAAACCTGACCCT
>DASCRS010000120.1:0-4060 GCA_034402455.1 Candidatus Poseidonia sp.
AACGAAGTTGAAGATTCAACATTCGGCCCACAAGTGAGTCCATGGAATGATGTTGCAGTTCCGGTTGTAAGGACGGAGCGCACTTCTTCGATGACGGTCTTGGATGCTGCTTCACCAGAGTTAACGAGTGAAAGGAGAAGTTCCTTTGCTCGGTCTACGACTGCGGTTCGCTTTGTTGCGCGGATGTCGCTGATTTCAACAACTTTGATGATTGAGTTGCAAGGGCCAATTCGGTCAATGGTTTCCAATGCACTACCGATGATTGCGGTTTCTACATTGTCCATGCTGCTCGGGATGGTGATCGTACCATGCACCTTTCCGTTTTTGGTCTCCATTTCTACATCAACATGCCCGATTCGGGCCGTGCGCTGAAGTTTTCGAAGTTCGAGTTCATCGCCAAGAAGTCCTTCGGTTTGGCCCATGATGGCCCCGATGATGTCCTTGCGCTGGACTGTTCCGTTCACTTTAATATCGGCTCGAATTTGATATTTCATAGCCTTGCCTTTTGAATTTCCACCGCCACTGCGGCTGTTGTTTCTTCCCATGAGAATTCCTCTTTCTTACGAACACATACTCTTCGCAAAATTAGAGTCAAACAAGGAGTTTGACCTGTCATTTGCAGTCATCCTCGGAAGGATGAAGTGAATGTGAACAATACTTCCAAGTGCCAACCCCTTTTGAATCCTCTCCATAAAAGAAAACCAAACATTGCGTTTTTTTGAAACGGTTTATTCAAGAAGCCGAAGGTATTGGGTGTAATGTGTCGTCGCCGGAGATTGGGGGTTTGGATGTTTTCCGTTCCACGGTAGAAGTGATGCTGATTGATGGAATTTTGACTCGCGAAGAAAAGCGCCTTATCATTAAACTCGCCAGTGTGCTAGAACTCTCTCCTGATGAGCCCGCCTACATTTACGAAGCGATTCAAACAAAGCGCGATACTCGTCCAGGAAATATTGTATCAGCAGAAAATATGCATTCAATTTACACAAAGGTGTTTGAAGTTGCAATTGTCAACGCTTCATTGTCTAGGGACGAATTCCGTGTACTCGCTCATCTCCGTTCGCAATTTGACATAGATGATGCGCATCATCGAGAAATTGAAGGTGAATTGCGCGATATGGTGAAGGAGAAATACGAAGATGCTGCTGTAATTGATACCCTCATGAACACATTGCGTGATTCCGTCGGTATGGTCGGCGACCTCTTTGATACGTTTCGAAAGCGAATCAATGAGGGTGAGACCCGTTGAATCCTCAGCTTGATGATTGGCTGGCAACTCAACCGTCAAAACTGCTTAAATCAAAACGAAAGACTTTGAAATTCCTCAAAAATGCCTATGTGGCTTGTGTGGGAAATTTCGCCAATAAACCGAGAACCGATATTACAACTCAAAATGGTGGCTATACTTTCCACATGGGAAGTCCTCTTCCTGATTTACGCCAAATAGGCTCATGGATGTTAACCAACGCTCCATCAAAGCGGAAACTTGCCCGGCTTATTCCAGCCTTATGGAAACGTCACGGTAGAGAAGATGTGGTCATGGCTGGGCTGTTTCTGGCGAATCTCTCTGAAGAAGACCTCGGTCAAGATGCTTGGATGGCCTTCATACACCTCTTGCAAAAGCAAGAGCCTTTGTCTGCCGTCTTGGAAGTCGCAGAAGAAATCGTCCGTGGCGGACACTGTGTCCCAGCAGATAATTGGTTGATCGCTGCAAGTGAGCAAGGCCCACACTGGCACCAATACTGTGTTCTTTTCTTGTCGCTTCGGAGTGAGCGAACTGAAGTATCAACTCTTCTTGTATCCAGCGCTCCAAGGGGTGGAGAATTGTTTGAACGAATTCGGGGGCGGCTTCTTGAATCGGAGCATTGATGGACGACCTGCGAAGTGAAGCGACTATGGCGGAACGGTTTCTCCCTGCGGAAGACCCCGTGCTTGAAAATGTTCTACGATGGACGGTAGAACGCGACGCACGTGATGTTCGACGCTTATTGGAGTGGTTGCCTGAAGCCCGTTCAAGTCGTGAACGAAAGGCTCTACTAGATAGGGTTCGGGGATTACTTGGAGAATTAGAGGATGCTTTGAATCAGCTCGATGGTATGCACTGAGGAAATCTCATGTCATTCACTGGATTGATTTTAGCAGGCGGGAAAAGCCAGAGAATGGGTCAAGACAAGGCACTGATGTATGGGGGCGTCAAACGCTTGAGCGATTTGCTCCTTCAATCAGGTGCTCAGCGCGTCATTGTTCTTTGTGGTCAAGAGGAGCGGTTAGATTTGTTTCATGGAGAAATATGGCCTGACCCTTCGCACTGTGATGGTTTGCATGAAGTTCTTCCGTGGGCTCTTGAGCGAATCCACCAGGATGTCTTGTTGGTTCCTTGTGATGCTTTTCTTTTTGCAGGTGAGGAATGTCGGGAGTATGTCAATTTAGCAAGAGGTGGCGGGGTTCCACTTGATTCCTTGGGGCGACGTCAGCCGTTATTTTCTTTCATTCCAGAGAGTGTTGAACTTCCAATCAATCCCGAATCCGTGCACCATCTGCTTGAATCCTTGCCGACTATTGATACAAGACATATTGGGGCTATCTTTACAAATTTCAACAAACCTAAACAGCTTCAGGAATTTCAAGATGAACTTGGCCTTGCTCCACAGTAATGTATCCCTTGGACAACCAAGTGAGAACTTGGGGGTAGAGGCGATGCTCTTCGACTTTGACTCGTTCACTCAATGATTGTTCATCGTCACCACGCAAAACTGGAACCGTTGCTTGAGCAAGGATGGGGCCCGTATCCATTCCCTCGTCAACCATATGAACGGTGCAGCCCGTTAATTTGACTCCAGCTGCGAGAACGTCTTTATGAGCGTGTGCTCCAGGGAAATGAGGTAAATACGACGGGTGAATGTTGACAATTCGCCCACCCCAAGAGGCTAGAATGTGAGAGGAAAGGAGCCTCATATAGCCTGAAAGGACTACAAATTCAATATTATAGCGGTCAAGAACTTCCATGATCGCGTCTTCATGAGAAGTTCGCAAATTCATGCCCTCATCGGGCGAAGGAACAATAATTTCAACATCAATTCCAAGTTTCTTTGCTAGTTTAATTCCGCCAGCCTCAGGGCGGTTGGAAATAACTACTGCTGTCGTGTGGCGAAGGTTCTGTTCTTGCTGGGCCTTAACCAACGCTTGCATGCCAGAGCCGGAGCCCGAAATCAAAACGGCACACCGAAGCGGGGTTGCAACGGTTGCTACTCTCCCGCCCACGGGCACTCCTCCCATGATTTTGCTAAAACTCACCTTCATTTGATTACTTCGTTCATATCGGAGAGGTTTTTGAATGTCAATCGTGCCGCAAGGCTTGGGGGATAGTGTGACTGAAAACGCAATGAAGCCCTCCACAAGAAAGCAGGACTCGCACGAACTCGCGATTAAATATGCTGGCTTGGACGACGAGGCCGTTATTTCCTTGGTTCTTGCTGAGAACAAACCTAGTGCAAATGCATTTATTCGCGGCATCTGGATTGCAGTTGGGAGCCTTTTTGTTGCTTTTGCTGGAATTGGGGTTATCGTTCCAGGGATGCCGACAACTTCGTGGCTTGTAGCCGCGGCTTATTGCTACGGCCGTTCATCTCAGAAACTCTTTCGTTGGCTCCTTACGAATCGGGCCTTTGGAAACTCCCTACTTGGATATTACAGATCAGGAAAAGCCCTACCTTTTCATTCTAAAATTATCATTTGTGGATTTATTGGCCTAATATCCGCTTCTTCGATTTGGCTTGTTACCAAGGCGGGAGACCCCGGATTTGGTCAAATTACCATCTTAATTGTCGCCATCCTTGGAATCTGGTGGGTTGGATGGCGGGTTCCAACCACGGAATAATCGCTCGCCACCACGTATTAGCAAACTTTCTGCTTTGCATCCCATTCTATGCTGAAATTCCTTTAGAATATGGAAGTTTCAATGGCGGAAGAGGCGGTGGCCTGTGAACATCATAGCAATATCTCGGCGGTTGGCTTCATCGATGACCTCTTGGTCACGAATTGAACCCCCTGGTTGAACAAC
>DASCRS010000121.1:0-7095 GCA_034402455.1 Candidatus Poseidonia sp.
GCCCAACCCGGAAGAAGGGATGGCGCAAGGACCACAGCAATACTTCCAAGCATGAACCCCGAACATCAACTCCGGTTTTGATGGTTCGCCGAAGGCTCAAGTAGAATCGCCATTTGTCGTGCTTTATGGACAACGCCGAAGACGCTTTTCATCCAACTGTTGTCTTTGATGAACCTTACTGGGTCCATGCCTTTACCAGGCATAGTACCCATGCTTGGGACAATCCGTTCGTTTACTCAGTTGGCAGGTATAATGAGCACCGACCCGAGATGTACACTACTGAATTGTTTGAAGGCGTCAGAGACATTCACGTAGGCCTTGATTTAGGGGGGCCTGCAGGCACTCCAGTTCATGCCTTTGATGAAGGCACAGTGTATGATGTGGGAATTAACGAAGAGGATGGTTCGTATGGTCCAACGCTCATCACTCAGCACCATGTCACATTACCCTTAGTTCCTGGAGGCCCAAGAAGTGGAAGCCCGATTACATTCTGGGTTCTTTACGGACACCTTAGCATGAAAAGTATCGAAGGATTGGAAAAAGGTTACTCATTTGAGCGTGGCGAGCAAATCGCCACTTTTGGAGACGAGCATGAAAATGGAGGTTGGCCACCTCACGTGCACATACAAATTTCTCTTGAAGAACCTGAAAAATGTGACCTCCCTGGGGTCGTTGAATCCAGTCAGCGAGCGAAAGCATTGGAGATCTATCTAGACCCACGCCTTATTTGCGGACCACTTTATTGAATGGACTGCAAGTAATCTTTCAGTGAAATAATCGGAGCAATTGCTTCGGGGTCTTTTCCGTGGAGCAATGCGAGCGTTACCGACAACCAATCCATAATGATACAATGATAGAGTAGGACCTCAAGTAATGATTCTCCCTCTCCAGTCAAATTCCAAGCGAGTTCTGTGGGCGAATGCGCTACCATCCAATTCAATCGCTGTTGAACGCGAGGGTGCATTTGCGACCATGTAAGGAATAGAAGAACATGGTCTTCATTGGTTGAGTCGGCATGTTCTCCAACACCCCCCCATGCCACGCTTTCGTTGTGGTTCATTTCAGGCAAAACACCAACGCGCATGAATCGTGCTGCATTTTCGTTGACTTGATTTTTGAACCGATTGAGTGCAGGGGTAAGTTCGGTAGGTCCAACCACTGAAAGTGGGTGATCCATCATAGTTGCAGCGAGTAATGCAATGTCACCTTCTGGGTCGCTCAAGACATCAAATTGACGGTTGATTTGTGCGAGCCTATCGAGCATTGTTCGTCGTTGCTCAATTTGTTGATTTGGAAGAATTCCGAGAATTTCCATGGATGCAAGTTGACGACTGAAGATGTGTCCAAAAGCAGTTCTCGGAGGTTGTCCCCCTATGCTAGGAATAAGGTGGCAATGTTCTGATGTTTCAGCCAATCCTGCAAGTATGCCTCCAGTGGCGATAACGATGACCGTGGCTCCAAGGTTCAGCGCTTTTTCAGTAGCTTGAACGGTTTCTTCAGTATTTCCACTATGGCTTGTGGCTAAAACCAGCCATGAGGCATCAAACCACGCTGGTAAATCGTAATCGCGTTGTACCATTATTGGACGATTTCCATGATGTGCGGCAAGTGTTGAGAGAAATTCACCGCCCGCTGCACTTCCACCCATTCCAAGGCATAGAACGCCAGTCCAAGGAACCTTTTGCAATTCTTCCAGCCACGGAAATGCTTCAAAATTTACGGCTTCAAAACCTCCTTCTAAGTCCTCCACAAAGGCTTTCACATAACCTAGCATGTTTTTGGAATCCAATTGGTTAGCAAGGTCAATCAAGTTTTTTTCCTGCTCAGGTTCAATCTCTTCATCCATACTATTCACCTCTATTTGCACCATCGACAGGTGCATCATCCAACGCCATGTGGTGTAGTGCAAGCCATTCACCATCAATGCGTACGAGAATTCCTTTTCTTCCTGGAGTGTGGTCAAACGGAAGACGTACCGACTGCATGGTCCAAACAGTGGGGTCTAAGAATTCTCCAACAGATGCATCTTCATTGATGAACTCAACCTCTGTGAACTCATGCCGTTGGGAGATCACTCTTGCGGTTTCGAGGTCTCGCCATGAAGCACCAGTGCGTTCTTGACGATCCACGCGCTCCATTAATGCACCTTCTTTGGTCCAAGATGAAGGGCGCCACATATGGCCTCTCCATGATACTACATCACCAATTTCGTAACCAGGTTTTCGATATAGGAGCGTCAATCGGGTAACATCAACTCCATCCTTTCTGCCAACGGTTGAATTGGTTTCTACCACCATACCGCCGTATTCAGTAACCATATGTCTGCCCCAAGTCCTAGCAAGTCCTTTGCTCCCAAGAACTACATCGTAGCCACCGGTTACAGGCCCTTCACTTGTTATGAAAAACATCGGGTCATCCGAAAGTTTGTCCAAGACATCATCAAGAGTTCCTCTAAGACGTGTAAGTTCCAATTCTGAAAGGCGGCGTCCACTTGACCGAAGTTGTACGGTTGCTTCGAAATAATTCCCAGCCCTTCGTGTGCAAGTTAAACATACGCCATTTGCCATTCTGGCACGCATCGTGTGTTCTTCTTGGAATAATAAATTGTCAATCACGCCTTCAATTTGAATGTGAAGAAGCGTATGTCGGTCAGAAACAGTTACTGGTTCCATTCCAAGATTGATATCTTCCGCTTTGGGATGAACCTCTAGATGACGATGAAGCAGTTCGTCCCATACCTCGTTATCAGTGATGTTTTCCCATTTGCCTTGAATCTCAACAATTCCACAACGAGCACAACGGACCCAAGGGATGTTCGGAGGTACTTTTGCCAGCGATGTTCTTGTTCGTAGACAGGGTTCACACATCCTATCGCCAAATAATGGAGGTTCGGCCCCACAGACCAAACAAAATTCACCCCCGAGACTGCTTGACATTGTTCTCCCTTGCCCCTCGGTTTGTTTGATGCCCTTTCAAGATGTGGCCCGTAATACGGGCGAAGATGTAATTTTCACTCTTCAGCAAATTCGGGAGAGTAAGTCTTCACGGCATTCTCCAGTGCATCCATTCGTTGTGAAAGGTGCCGGCTTCGTTGAACAACTGTATAGGTCCAGATGCCAACGGCGACGATCATCCCAAAATATGCTACGGCAAGATAGGTCATTCCTTCCATGTTATACTCCTCCATCTAATCTCTTCTGAAGTGTCTCAATACGTTGTTCAAACGATGTAATTCGCATTGATGTAAGCATGTGTCCAGCGATAAGTAGTGTGAATGAAATCGTTCCAAACAGCAACACAAGACCCATGTCAGCATTCAGTGAACTTCCCTCACCTGTCCCAATTACTGGTCCTGGATGACGAATGGACCAAATTCTTGTTGCGATGTAGGTGACTGGTACGAGAACGAACCCATATAATCCGAAAGCAGCGAATGTATCGCGCGTCTCTACGCCGTCGGGTTGACTGCTACGACCCAAAACAAGGTAAATGGCGAGCAGGGTAAGTAGCCCAAAGGTATTCAGTCGTACATCGGTCCAATCCCATGGAGTGCCCCATTCAGCAGCTCCCCAAACGCAACCTGACCAAACGGTCATTAGGCCCGTTGCCAAACCTGCCTCACTGCCTGCGATGTGGAGTCTCCACATCAGTTCTGAACGCTTAAAAATCCACCCAGCCGAACCAACGAAAAGCACTCCAAATGCAATGAAAGCAGCCCATGCTGAAGGTACATGCCAGTAAAAAATACGTTGTGCTGCTGGCGATTCAAAGGCTTTGATGGATACACTCGGTGCCCATAAGAATGCAAGAATCATAGTTGTAGCAATTCCAATGAAGCCAAAAAGAAGGAGTACTTCTCCTGTTTTCATCTTCATGCTTGAAGGGGAATGGCCGCCCTTCTTGAAGGTGGTTGTGTTAACGGGTCAACATATCCAAAAGAAGAGCATAGGGTAAAATTAGGACAGGAGTTAGCAAACCAACGAAGACGGCTTGAGGGCGAGCGAGGCGTTCAGTGCTTTGTTGAGCAAGTCTTAGCAGATGGGACAAAACCCCCGTGAGTAAAGCTCCAACGAGTATGTTTTCGGCGCTTATTTCGTTGACAAGTGCGAGATTAGACATCAATGTGATCGCCCCTCCTAAGAAGAAAGGTAGTAGCCCAGAATGAGGCGTTCCTTTGCTCACACATCGCCACCAAGCATTTGTTCGTTCTTCTCGACACATGCTAACCATCGCGTCTCCACAAAGGCCTGCAGCCAATGCTGGAGCCAAAACAAATCCAAGTTGCTGCATCTCAGTAAGCGCACCAGCCAATCCGCCCATCGCCAGTAAGATTCCGAGAGTTAACAAAGATGCCATGGCGTTTTGGTTTAGCCATGCCAAAGTTCTCCATTGCATATTCCAGCCGAATCGCCCAGGGGAAAGTGGCGGATGAGGTGTTGTTTGACGTTCGTTCAATACCTTCTCAGAGGAGGGTTCGCAAGGGTTTTCTTCACCACTTGGCAAGTGGTGCTTAACCGTTGCACAAGCTTTCACTCGCTCATCATGCGTACTTATGACAAGTCCGTGCCCCGCACTTCGTAATTCATTGATGTATCCGCATAAGGAATTAATTGATGCGTCATCAAGTCCAGAATCAGGTTCATCCATCAGGATAATGCATGGGCTAGAACTTGCAAAGGCAGGAAGCAAGGCGGCCAAGACTCCAACCTTTCTTGCTTGTCCTTGAGAGAGATTTGAGATGCTATCATTCGCTCGGTGTGTGAGAGAAAAAGCTTCAAGGAAAGGCGTTGAATCAAGAGAGAAACCAGTCATTTTCATGGCGATTTCAAGGTGCTCTTGAACTCGCTCACACCCAAGGCTTCCATTTTTTTGAAGCGCCAGAGTCACATTAAGAGGAGAGGGTTTTCGCCTTCCTTCATGGTCAACAACCAATAATCCATCGTAGTTGACATGCCCCTTTTCAAGAGGAAGGAGTCTTGCCACTGCTTCGATGAGTGTTGATTTTCCTGAGCCGTTCGCACCTTCCAAAATCACAACTTCGCCTTGCTTGACCACAAGAGTGTGATTGGACAGTACGACACCCATCCCACGACGAACTTCTATGTTGACCGCTTCAAGAAGGGTCTTCGCCATGGTCGTTGCACTCGGGCGTGAAGGATGAACCCTCCTATTCATCTAGATTTATGCATCAACTCCAAAGAGGACCACCTCAAGGGATAGCCATGGCCTTTGCTGTGACAATCTTCAGTCCAGCTGAGTTGTTCGTGCTCGTTCTTTGGTTTGCAGCAGTAATACTCCCCATTGTTTACTCCTTCAAAACGGATACTTCCTTGGCTATGGGCATTACTGTTAGCGTGCTTTTGGGCTCGGTGATTCAAGTCCTATGGTCGCTTTTGGCATCGTGGGGGATGGTTTATTATTGGGTTTGGGCGGATTTTGTCCTCGTACCTGCCCGAACAACGGTGGCGCCTGATTTTTGGCATACTTTGATTTCAGCAGGATTTCTTCACAGCCAAGGAGACTTGACCCACGTCTTGGGTAATGTTATCATTTTGGCACTGGTTGGCGTTCCACTTGAGCAGCGATTGGGCCGGGGCCGTTTTGCTATTGTCTACCTCGTAGGCTTGCTTGGTGGTTCAATATGCTGGACAGCATTCAATTTGGGGTCATACACGATGGCTCTTGGGGCGTCTGGTGCAGCGTTCGGCCTCTTGGGGGCGTATCTTTCGGGATGGCCGAAGGATGAAATTCCATTTCCTTTGTTGTTAATCCGTCCTTGGCCAGTAGTATTCATCGCTTTGCTTTACTTTGGAATGGAACTTATACGCGCACTTTCTACAATGGATTCGGGTCAATCAAGTGGAATTGCACACATGGCTCACATCGGCGGCTTTGTTGCTGCTTATGCTCTCTTGCCTTTGATTGCGCGGGGCGGTCCAGTGGAACTCGGAGTCGTTGACGGAGGGCCCAGCGGGCAAGATGCAGTTTCTGCAAGACTTCGCCGAATGAAAGCATCAATGGTGAGCCTTGACGAAATCACTGACCCATGGAGCGAACGAGGTCTTGCAATCCCTAAGCATCTTCGCGAACCGTTCAAAAATTTACTTCAAGCAGGAGATGAGCCAGAAACTCGTATGGCATGGATGGAGCATATTGCTGATGCAGGAAACTGCCCAATTTGTGAGGCTAATTTGGGTCTTGTAGAGAGAAATTCAGGACCCCGATTACAATGTTCAAATTCCAGTGAACATTTTGAGTGGCCTTCGTCTTAAGAGTGCATTTCCAGCCATTTTCTCGCCAGTTTATCAGTGGCTTGATACCACAATATTAGAGCCCCAAAAGCGGATAGACTCAAAGGGGGGCTTGTCATGCAAGAGTTAGTGAGGCGAATGGAGAGAACATCTTCGGGTCTAAATTCGCACCGCGGAGGCGCATTTTTATTTGCGCTTATCGTCCTTATCGCAGATGTTAGCGGGATGGCAATCGCGCAAGAGCCAATCACCGAAGAAGCATCGATGTTCAGCGACCCAATTTTGGTTGAATCTCTCCCTCCCTTGATGTGTGGAGATGAACTTTGTTTGCGCCCCACTCGTATGATTGACCGAGATGATAGACCCTCTTCGGAGGAAGATATGTGGTGGCTCTCGTACGGACCTGATTTAGACTGGAACGGAATGGACGACCGATTGCAACGAATTCTTGATGGTCAAGAATCCATTTCACCAACAGCGATTACAGGGCCTGACGGTCAAAAAACTGTTGCGATTGTAGTCGATTATGCATGGCACCCACAATCCCAAGAAATTGACGAATTGGATGCGGTTCTTGAGAATCACGGCTGGATTGGAGAAGAGCAGGGTGCTTGGCATCAAGTTCTTGATTCACTCGATGCTGTTGTTTTGGACAAAGTTCCAGTAAGTGCACTCATTGATATTTACCATCTCGAAGGCGTCGTTGTCATCGAGATGCAAAATGTGATGGTTCCATTCAACGGTATTGCATCAAAGGCTACGAAATCAATGCCGTCGGACCTCTACAATTCATCAACCTATGAACGAGGTTACAATGGAGAAGGGGTTGTCGTGGCAGTTCTTG
>DASCRS010000122.1:0-7960 GCA_034402455.1 Candidatus Poseidonia sp.
TCAAGCACACTCCAATTGGGTGGCCACATGCTTTCTTCAAAGAAGACGACAAGGTTGTCAAGTCCTCCCTCAAGTCGCCCCCAATCTCCTTCAACAAGGCCGTCAAGCGTACGCCATGCCAAAAAGAAAAGGAGTAAAACAATACCAAATAGACGGTATTTCATTCCTCCTCCTCCTTTGATTGATGTTGCTCCCACTCTTCGATTGACATGTCAATGAAATGCTCTCCTCTCAGTTCCCAAATTCTTGTGGCAAAATTGCGAGCATTATCTTCATGGTGTTCAACCATAATGACTGCGGTTCCCTTTTCTACCAAGTCCTGTACTGCATCAAGAACGATGTCGACATTGATTTGGTCCAATTCTCCAAGGAACTCGTCTGCAAGCATCAACTGTGGACGCTGAGCGAGTGTGCGTGCCGTAGCGACCCTGCGTTGTTGGCCACCAGACAGTCGGCGGACTGGTTCGGAGGCTTTGTCCTCAATACCTAAGGTGCGCATGGCCTCAAAGGTTCGTTCTTTTCGTTCTTGGAACATGGTTCTTGACCACTTGATCCGCATTCGAGCCCCCAATGACACGTTATGGGCAACGGTCGCGTGACGAACAAGGCCGAGTCGCTGTGGGATATAGCCAAGACCTCCACGTCTTTCCACATGAAGGGAAAAAACGCCCTCAATGGGCCGAACGAGCCCTGCAATGGTTCGAATAAGTGTGGTTTTTCCAACACCTGAAGGGCCAAGAATAGCAATGATTTCTCCTGGCCTAACCTCGAGAGATATCGGCTCCGAGAGTGGCTCATCGTACCCGATAACAATACCGCTGAGGGACAAGATGGCGTCGTCTGACATTTCATCCCCTCATCCGTTCCTGTGTGCGGGTCTTTTTGAAACGGTGGGGCGCTCGTTCCCTGATATTCCCAAAGCAATGTTCAGTATTTGTGCCATGCTGTTCTCCAAGGTGCCGACGAAGCAACCCCTCCTGTTGGGTGTGTGGATGGGCCACTCCGCCGACGTTTTAGTCAAGGAAGACTTGATAAAATTCATGCCGTTATATCATACTTTGAATCAAAGTAAGTAGAGATTCCTGGAATCGCACTGATGAGGCTGCTGTAACTCCCCAAGTGTTCTTGTGAATTGACTTCAACTAAACCTGGTGTGTTGAGGACGTTTGACAAGATCTGGTCGCCGCATGCAGATTGCGGGGATGTTGAATCAACTTGGTGTGAAACCATTGAATAACATCCTGTGTAATTCTGACCCTGCATAGGGTAGTCTTCCACATACATTTCCGAGTTAAGTGCCAAAAGTGCGTTGAGGATAGCCGTTCTGGTTTGAACATCGATTGTTTCCGGGTTGTACATGACAGGATGCGATGGAGCCGAGCCGTAGGAAGGCAAGAGAATGTATTCTGATTCAGGTAAACACCAGTCTGCATTATCCGCAGCAACGTCGTTACCACAGTAGGAGGCAACGGTGGAATCCTTTGCAAAAGCAACATCTCCAACACCTTCAGTCAAACACTTAACAGCGCCAGAGTAGGAATAGTAAGGAGTTCCCGACTCGGGGATGCTTGCGTTTTCGTTGAAGAACGATGTAATAGTGTTTCGAAGTGATTCGATATCATCTTGCGGCCCAACCACTGGAGCATATCCTTGTGAGATAAGATGCCCCATTGGGAGAAGCATACCTGCGGATTTGAGCCAACCTGTATGGCATGAAGTTTTTCCTTCCATCATGGCAAAGGGGTCGGTTGAGGCGTCGTCGTCAAGGTATGCGTTAGCAATGTCTGAGCCGTTGAGTACAACAGCATGCGCATCATAATGAGTGCGTCCGTCGGACTTCAAGTCAGCAGCCATTGCAGCGAGGCCATATTCTTTCCATCCAACCCATGCTGCTCCTCCATCCATGAAAGCGATATCTGCATTGCCAAAGCGCAATGCTTCAATGACCGCTCCTTCTGAGGTCACGGGATAAAGCGTCACTGAGACTCCAGTTTGCTCTGCAATGAAGTCTGCGAGAACTTGGGGGTTTTCAGCAGGGTTTTCGTAATCGTCTTTCATTTCAAAGGCGATTCTGATGTTGGAAATTGTAGGCTCTACAGAATCATTGATGGTAAATTTGGTGTTGTAGTATGCTGAAATTCCAGGAACGTCTTCAATCAAGTTTCCATAGGATGAAAGATGCTGAGAAGCATTTGTAGCAGAAATTGCAGGTGTGTTCAAAACTTCGGCTAGAATGGATTGGCCTTCGGTTGAGTCCTTCATGGCCACCAAGGCGTCTTGAACGAGCGCCATGGTATCAGCGTCACTCGTAGCTGGGTTGTACATCACAGGATGAGAGGGTGCATTCCCGTAGGATGGGAGCAAGAGGTATTCTGATTCAGGTAGGCACCAGTCGGCGTTATCAGCCGCGACAACATTTCCACAGTAAGAAGCAACAGTGGAATCCTTAGCAAATGCGACCTCCCCCACACCTTCAGTCAAGCACTTCACTGCCCCACTGTAAGAATAGTAAGGGGTCCCCGAATCGGGAATGCTCGCATCTTCATTGAAGAAATTTGTAATGGTGGAGCGCAACGATTCAACATCATTTGCATCACCGATTACGTTTGCATAGCCGTTACCAATAAGGAAGCCCATTGGGAGAAGCATACCTGCAGACTTGAGCCAACCTGTGTGGCAAGAAGTCTTTCCTGCCATGAGTGAGAACGGATCTGTTGCTGGGTCGTCGTCGAGATGTGCTGCAGCAATATCTGAGTCTTTCAGCACAACAGCGTGAGCGCTGTAGTAGGTCCTTCCATCGGACTTTTGATCCGCTGCAATGGCTTCCAAGCCGTATTGCTGCCATCCAACCCAAGCAGCACCGCCGTCCATGAAGGCGATGTCTGCGTTACCGAAGCGTAAGGCTTGGAGAGCCGCACCCTCTGAATCAATGGGATACAGTGAGACGTCCATATTGAGTTCGGCACTCATGTAATCCGCAAGGCGTTGCGGATTCTCATCGACATTGGTGTAGTCGTCTTTAATGCTGTAAGCAATAACAAATTCTTCTAAGTCGGGGCCTTCATTTTCATCTTCACCACCGATGCATCCAGCAAGAGATGCAGTGGCAATCAAGAATACAAGCAGGGATGTTTTCAGGGTTCGGGTTTTCATAATAGGTCCTCTCGGTTTAGGCCGCCCTAAAAGTACCCCCCTTATAGAGTTTCGTAGGCCCTAAAAAGCAACTAAACATTTGCACTAAGTACTAAATGACTCCTTGCGGATAGTCCCTCTCGGATTTGAACCGAGGTCGGAGGAACCAGAATCCTCCATGATGGACCGCTACACTAAGGGACTGTATTGGTTGCGAAGAACGAGTACTTCTTCAAATAAACGGTGGACTTGTTCTATACTGAGACAAACCGAAAGAGAATTTTTGACACCCATGAAAGCATCATGATGGTCATAAATGATGCGAGAGCATACTTTGCCCAGGGTCTTGAGGGTTTGGTTTCTGGCCAAAGGTCAATCCCCATCGCTTCCGCTTGTTCAATGAGTTCTGCCATCTCTGCGAGATGTTCTTCAACGGATTCATGACTCATACAAGAGCCACCCTGCTGGCCCTATTTTTACCCTCGGAACACAAGCCTTGAAGTCCAGCCGCTCAAGGCCCCTTCATGAGTGAAGTTCCTGAAGGCCTCAGCCTAGCCCCACCTTCACGACGTCCTGCAAGACCTACGGCTACGATGACCTTGACTCGGGACGGACCTAAAGGAGTCGAGGTGCTTCTAGGGAAGCGCTCCCAAACCATGCGAGCATTTCCTAATTACTGGGCCTTTCCTGGCGGAGGTGTTTCTTCGGTTGACGATGCAGCAGTGGAGCATTTTTCACAACTTGAAGGGAATGAAGCGAAAACAATCGCTTGTATCTTGAGAGAAATGAGCGAGGAACTTGGGGTGGTGCCAAATTCAAACGGACTTGCAGTTGTACCTGCCATGGCGAGAGCTGCGATTATAGCCGACAAAAAAAGTTGGTTGACGATGGCTGAGCGAGAAGAATTTCCAGTGTCAAGAAAGAACATTAAGGTTCTCAGTCACCGAATTACCCCTCCGTTTGGCCCTGTGCAATTTGAAAATGCATTTCTTCACTATCACGCCGGCTCACATGAAGATATACCTTTGATTGATCTTGAACCGCAAACAGAATTCACAGAAATCCTTTGGGCAAAACCGGTTGATATTCTTTCCAAATGGCGTTCCTACGAAATGAAGGTCGCCCCCCCTGTTGTCACGCTCTTGATGGAAATTGAACGAACTCTTGAGCGATGCGGGCGCAATATGCCTAATGCAGCAGATGATATCGCAGCCCGCCTTCCAGGACGAAGGTCAATTCTTTTTGCCCACGGCGTTGAGGTTTTGCCAATAAAGACCGCCACATTGCCCCCTGCTGACCACACAAACGCCTACATGGTTGGAGACCCTCAAGGAGACTATGTTCTCGTCGACCCTGCCCTGCGAATGAGAGAGGACATGGAAGTTCTGGCCACGGCCATAGACCGACACAAAGGCAAACTTTTGGCCATTCTATTCACTCATAGTCACGGCGACCATCTTGCCGACATGGCACTTCTAAGGGAAGCGATTGATGCTCCAGTTTGGGGTAGCGAATACACTTCGAGAAGTGTACCTTGCGATCGTATCCTCAACGATGGTGATGTACTTCATTTGGGAAATCAACAATGGACAGTACTCATCACTCCAGGACACCATCCAGGGCATGTTTGCCTCTTCAGCAAAGCGGGCCTCATCGCAGGAGACATGGTTGCAGGAATCGGAACCATACTCATTCCACCCCATAGTGGAAATATGAATGAATACATTTGCCAACTTGAACGGCTCAAGGACCTCAAGCCGCATTTGATTTTCCCGAGCCACGGTCCTGTAATCCCCTTACCAGAACAAACGATTCAGCACTATATTGACCACAGAAGGTCCCGCCACCAATATGTTTTGGACGCTGTTATTGCAGGTCATTCAAGAATTGAAAACATCGCTAAAGTGGCCTATGAAGATACGCCCAATGCACATACTGGACTTGCCATTGACCAAACACTTTCTCATCTTCTCTCACACGAAGAAGAAGGGAACGTATCCAACAATGATGGGGTTTGGACTGCAAATCAGTGAGAAGAATAACCTTCAAGAGACCTCAACATCGCACAGACAATAAGGGGGTTTATCATTGAAGAAGGCAATGTCTGGTTTTGATTTGCGAGCCATTGCTCGCGAATTGAACGAATTTGCTGGCGCTTATGTGAAAAAGGCCTACATGCCACACTACGAACAAGTTGTTCTAAGAATCAATCCGAAAGGCTCCGAGCAGTCTGATTTGGTTTTAGTCCGAGGTGAACGAATCTACACTTCTCAAAGAGACCGCCCAATGCCGATGACACCTCCACCCTTCGCTATGATTCTTCGAAAGCATCTCCGCAATGCTCGCCTAACCGAAGTAAGGCAGGTCGGGTTTGATCGTGTTCTCTCTTTTCACTTTGACACCAAAGGTGGAGAACGCACCCTTTATGTCGAGGTTTTTCGCGATGGAAATATCATTCTCGTTGATGAAAACGGCATCATCGTACAACCATTGACTCATGCCTCTTACGCTGGAAGAACCCTGAAAAAAGGAGTCGAGTACGTTCCTCCTCCTGCTGCAATGGATCCATATTTACTAACACAAGAAGCGATGAGCGACCTTCTTAGCGAATCTGACCGCGACCTTGTATCCACCCTTGGAGGAAAAGCAAATCTCGGAGGAACTCACGCCAACGCTGTGTGTGAACTTGCTCAACACGAACCGAACATGAACCCTGTTGATGCAGATTCTAATGCCGTATATGGTGCTCTCAAATCTCTGCTTCAAGACCTTGATTCCTCCAATAACGGCCATCTCATAATCGAACTGAATGAAGAAGACGAAGACAATTGGGAAAAAACATACCAAGGTTTGACCATGGTTGAACAACATCAATGGCTTGAGCAACGAACGAGAGAAGCGACCCCTATTCTTTTGCCATCCCATAAAGGAAAGCCACTAGTAAGTTTCCCCTCACTTCGCGAAGCAGTAGATTCTTGGAAGGGCAGTCATGACGCTCACGCCCTACAGAGAAGAGAAGAGGAACGATTCGAACAGGCAGGCCCTGGGAGAGGACAGTCCACAACTGCTGAAAGGCTTGAGAGAAGAAAGGCCCAACAAGAGAAGGCTCTTGCTGGATTCAGTGTCAAGATCGAAAAGCAGCAACTTCTTGGTCATCTTATCCAGGAAAATTGGACCCATGTTGAAAACCTACTGAATCAAACCAAAGAAGCAGTAGAAGCAAACGGTTGGGATGAAGTCAAAAAAGCATCAAAATCAATTCCTTGGATTGTTTCTGTAAATCCTTCAAAGCGGGAGATAAGTATCGTTCTTCCCGATGAAATGAACGAAGCAAACGGGCCACAGGTACTTCTTGAGCTTGACGCAACGGTTCACCAAAATGCACAGCGATACTTCGAATCTGCAAGGAAACAAAAAAACAAGACTAGCGGTGCGGTTGAGGCTCTTGAGGAAACAGAACTCCAACTCAAAAGGGCAAAGAAGAAAGAAATGAAACAGAAGGCAAGCGGTAAACTCAATCGACTCAAGCGTAGCAAACGTATGTGGTTTGAGCAACATCGATGGGGCGTGGTCACTGGAGGGCACCTCTTGGTAGGGGGGAAGGATGCAAAGGGAAACGACTCAATCGTCAAAAAGCACTTATCAGGTTTGGACATGTACCTCCACGCTGATTTGCACGGTGCGCCCTCTTGTAGTCTAAGAGCAACCCAAGGTTTTGCTCTTGAAGAGCGACGTCCAAGTCATTTGCCAGAAGATATCCCTGCCTACCGATTGGTGGATAAACTTGGAGATGAAGAAATCAATGAAAATAAACTCAGCCAAGCCGCAACATTGGCTTTATCATGGAGTCGTGCATGGAATAGTGGCGGTTCACATGGCACGGTCTATAGCGTAAAACCAGCACAAGTATCCAAGACTGCTCAAACTGGAGAATATGTTGGAAAGGGAGCATTTATCGTTCGTGGCCAGCGAACATGGTACAAGGATTTGAATGTTGAAATTGGAATTGGGATCGTTGCAATTAATGGGGTACCTCTCATGATTACCAGTTCACCTGATGAAATCAAAACGATGTGTACTCGCTATGCTATTCTTCGCCCAGGGATTACTAAGAAGGAGCGGGTTGCGAATCAAATCTACAAGATTACAGGACTCTCTACCGACGATTTGTTAGGAGTCTTACCTGGAGCCTGCGAAGTTGTAGAAGAACATGGAATAATGTCAGCGCCAACTTCCATCTCGGAGGAAGAATGATGGATGAAAATATGCTATCTGATCCCGAAATGTGGAATAAACGATTCGGATTGAAAGAATATGCATACGGAACAGAACCAAACCAGTGGCTCAAAAACCGTATCGTGCCTTTGGATTTATCAAGCGGCTCAAAGGCTTTGTTTCCTGCTGATGGCGAGGGAAGAAACGCTGTATGGGCCGCTCGAAATGGTTGGACAGCAGAAGTGTTTGACCTTTCCAAAGAGGGCAAAAAGAAGTGCTTACAACTGGCTCAAGAGCACAATGTAACTGTTGATTATCAGGTTGATGATTTGGTCACGAGGTCGTTTGACCAGGAAAAATACGATTTAATCGCTTGCTCCTGGTTTCATACTCCATCTGTGATTCGTAAGCGACACATGCCTCGTATGCTCCATTCACTCAATCCGGGAGGGCATTTTGTGATGGAGGGATACCACCAAAGCCAACTACCACTCTCAAGTGGAGGACCCAAATCGTTGGATTTGCTCTTTGACCTTGACACTATTCTCGCTGAATTAACTGGTGAACATGCACCAAAAATGAATATCATTCACGCATCGGTAGAAACAACCAT
>DASCRS010000123.1:0-4714 GCA_034402455.1 Candidatus Poseidonia sp.
ACGGAGCCTTTGCACCTTACTTCACCGTTCCAGCGGTAAATGCTCGCCATGTTCCAAAAGGGATTGAACCGGGACAAGCCTCAATCCAGGACCCTTTGGGGAATGCAATTCACACGCTCACTGGTGGACCTATTGAAGGGGCAACTGTTGCTGTTCACGGACTTGGACCAATCGGACTATTTGCGGTCAATGCGGCCAAAGCCATGGGTGCAGCCAAAGTAATTGGAATCGATTGGGATAACGAATACAGAATGAATCTGGCTCGAGAATTAGGAGCGGATATGGTTCTAGGTAAGAATGACGATGTCGTCAAAGTAATTCTTGATGCGACTGGAGGAAGGGGCGTGGACAATTCTTGTGAATTTTCTGGCTCACCATCGGCTTTATCCAATGCGATCCACTCAACACGAATGGGTGGATACGTCAACATTCTCTCTGTATATGGTCAAGAGATGACTGAGATTCCAATGAATGAGGTGGTATTTCGATATCTCCATTTGAAAGGTATTAACGGACGTAAAATGTGGTCCACTTGGGACAAAATGCATGCTCTACTACAGCAAGGTAGTATTGAGATTGAGAAAATACTGACCCATCGAATGCCTATTTCTAAATTCGAGGAAGGAATCGAACTAGCCCTTTCAGGGAATTGCGGTAAAGTGGTATTAGATTTTGATTAAACACCAATCCAAAATTATCTTCTCGCCACCATGGGCTCAGGTTCCTAAGAACAAAATTTGGTTTATTCTCCACCGATGCCATCTGGAACTGTTGGATCCTGTTTTGCCCACAAGACATCATCGATTCGAAGGACTGACAAAGCCGCTTCAGTGGCTCCAGCAAGGACTTGACGGGTGATTCTTAGTGGTTCCACTACTCCGGCTTTTTTCATATTTTCAGGTCCTCGGGCTACCACATTCAATCCAATGCAGTGCGCATCTTTAGACGATGATGTACTTTGTTTTGCAACAACTTGAAGGAGAGTATCAAGAGGATCTAAGCCAGCATTTTCTGCAAGTACACGAGGAATTACTTCAAGCGCATCACCATAGGCTTCAACTGCAAGTTGTTCTCGCCCAGGAATCGTCTCAGCATGGCGGCGTAGGAAACGTGCAAGGGCAATCTGTGTAGCCCCACCGCCAGGAAGAAGTTTTGGCTCTTCAAGAAGTTGACAAGCCACACCCAAAGCGTCTGCAAAACATCTTTCAACTTCACCGACTACTTCATTGGTTGAACCCTTAGCAATGAAGGTTGCACCACCTTCTTCAGTTTCTACAATCCAGTGCATGACACCATTCCATCGTTCGTTTCTACTTTCAATAAATGCACCCAAATCTTGCTTTTGCAAACCTTTGATATCGTAACCGAGCACAGCACCAGTTCCACGGGCAAGAAGGTCCAAATCAGAGCGTGAAACACGACGATAGGCTTGAATTCCAGCGTCACTCAATGCTTTATGCATGTCATCATCAATTCCTTCTTTGCAGGCAAAAAGTGTTACCCCAAGTTCCACAAGCAAGTCAACTTGTGAATCAAGCATCTCTTTTTCTTTGGCTCTAAAGGATTCAAGCACTCCTGGGCCACTTACATTGATCGAGAGGTCACTCATCATATTTCGTCGTTCAAGTCCGCCATCAACAAGAGCAACCTTTCCTGCCTTGAGCAATCTTGGCATGCTGCTAATTACTCTCTTCTTAGCAAGGACCAGCCCGGTTACGAGGTGAGAATCTGTCATGCTACCTCCTGTTTGAGTGAGAATTTTTACGCGCGTTGGGTCGGCAACTATTCCATGGTCCCCTTCTAAGACAATGGCTTTCGCTGCATCTACAGCTAAGGAAGCAAGGTGCGTCTGCATGGCTTCGTGAGTCTTTCCTGCAAGCGAAGTAATAGCAGCTTGTTTTTGCATGGCCGATGTTGCCTCAATAGTTAACGATGGAAAGTGTCCACGGCAGGCCTCTTCTGCTAACCGATAACCACGTGCAATAGCAGAGGGATGAACTCCTTGGAGGACTAATTCCCATGCATTTTGAAGCAATTCAGCGGAGAAAAGCACAGCACTGGTTGTACCGTCCCGAGCGATACGGTCTTGCGTTGTTGAAGCGTTGATCAACATTTTTGCAACTGGATGTTCAACTTTGGCAGATTCGAGGACTGTCACCCCATCGTTAGTAACCATCGTACGGCCTTCATCATCAATCAACAATTTGTCTTGGCCGCGGGGACCAAGCGTGGTACGTACTGCTCCTGCAAGAGCCATAGCTGCTGTGATGTTATTTCGAAGTGCTTCACGGCCTGTAGAACGGGTCGTTTCCTGAAGGATAGGGACCTCGCTCATACACTGTCCACCTGCCTCTTCCCCATAAGACAAACGCTCTGTGAGTTGAGCTCTGAGGTTCAGTCTTCGTCTTCTACAACTTCAAAGTCAGCGTCTACAACACCGTCATCAACACTGATATCACCGTCTTCGCCGCTTTCTTGTTGAGCCATCTCAGCTGCAGCCGCCTCGTAGAGTTTGGTTGAAACTGCATGCATGGCCTCTTCAATTTCCTTGACTTTGGCCTGAATTGCCGCATCGTCCATAGAATCAATATCAATTGGTTTTCCTTCATCGTCTTGAACCATGGTTTCAAGTTCATCCAAGTGAGCCTTGACAGGAGCAACTTCACTATCATCGAGCTTATCGGCGGATTCATCAAGAGTGCGTCGTGTTTGGTAGACTACTTGGTCGGCAGTATTTCGCAACTCGACCTTACCCTTTCGTCGTTGGTCTTCTTCTGCAAATTTCTCTGCTTCTGCGATTTTATCCTGGATTTCATCCTCTGTTAGGGAAGTTGCAGATTCAATTTTGATGGATTGTTCTTTGCCGGTACCCATGTCTTTAGCACTGACATTGACAATTCCGTTTGCATCAATATCAAAGGTGACTTCAATTTGAGGGATGCCTCGTGGCGCTGGCGGGATACCGACCAACTGGAACTGGCCAAGAGTGACGTTGTCCTTGGCAAACTCGCGCTCTCCTTGAAGGACATGGATTTCAACCGCAGGTTGATTATCAGATGCGGTGGAATAAATTTCCGAGCGTCGTGATGGAATCGTAGTATTTCGCTCAATCATGGTTGTCATGACACCACCGAGAGTTTCAATTCCCAAGGTAAGCGGTGTAACATCGAGAAGCAAGATATCTGAAACACCTTCGTCTCCTGCGATGATACCTGCTTGAAGGGCAGCACCAAGTGCGACTGCTTCATCAGGATTGATTCCTTTGTAAGGTGGTTTACCTGCTTCTTTTTCCACGGCCTCTTGAACCGCAGGAACACGTGTTGAACCTCCAACAAGAATGACCTTGTCTACATCGCCCTTCTTGAGGCCTGCATCCTTCATTGCTTGACGTGTGGGGACCATGGTCTTCTCAACAAGTTTGGCAATAAGGTCCTCGAACTTAGCACGGCTGAGCGACATGTCCATGTGGACTGGCTGGCCATCAGCCATTGAGATAAAGGGCAGATTGATTTGGGTTTGTTGTGTTCCTGAAAGTTCAATTTTAGCCTTTTCAGCCGCTTCCTTCAAACGAGACATAGCTTGCTTGTCCTTTGAGAGGTCAATTCCAGTTTCTTTCTTGAATTCGGCGACCATCCATGCAATTATTTTCTCGTCAAAGTCGTCTCCACCAAGTTTGTTATTACCGGCTGTTGCCTTGACTTCAATCTGTGGTTGTCCGTCAACTTCGTAAATTTCCAAAACCGATATGTCAAAGGTTCCTCCACCCAAGTCATACACCAAAATAGTCTGGTCTTGGGTTTTGTCAACACCATAGGCCAATGCAGCAGCAGTCGGTTCATTGATGATGCGCAGCACATCAAGTCCTGCAATTCGGCCCGCATCCTTGGTGGCTTTTCGCTGAGCGTCTGTGAAGTATGCAGGACATGTAATCACCGCTTGAGTAACTTCGTGTCCAAGATATGCCTCTGCTTCTGCCTTGAGTTTTTGGAGAATGAAGGCTGAAACTTCTTGAGGTGTGTATTCTGTACCGTCAACCTCAGCCTTCCACTTTGTACCCATGTGTCGCTTCACTGAAATCATGGTTCGGTCGGTATTTGTTACAGCCTGTCGCTTCGCAGTTACGCCGATCAAACGTTCTCCACCATCTTTGGCAAACGCCACAACCGAGGGCGTCGTTCGTGCGCCTTCAGCATTCGGTATGACAACGGGTTCTCCGTTCTCAATGGTTGCTACACAGCTATTCGTTGTTCCTAGGTCAATTCCAATTACTTTACTCATGTTATTTCACTCCTTTTTCAAAAGATGGGGATTCCGCCGTCATCCTCGTCGTCATCCTCGTCGTCATCTCCAACGTCAATACTGACTTCGTTTACGACTGGAATATCATCATCCTCTGATGGCTCAAGGGCTTTGCCTTGTGGTGTAAGTTTCAATGTGATATCTAGAATGCCGTTATTCAGCGTCCAATTTACAACATCATCGCATGGATGAGGTAACTCAACCAAAGCCAACGGTGCTGGTTGTGTCGTGCGCATGATTTCAATTTGCGAGCCGTCTTTGGTGAGTTCAATTTCCAACTGCTCGGTTTCAATATCTCCTTTCAGAGTGAAATCAATTGTGACCGACATATTCCATCCATCAAGATAAATGTCTTCAGAAGGAAGTTTCATTGTTTCTTCTTCATCTTCAAGAGCAGTTGGGTCGAGTTCAACGG
>DASCRS010000124.1:0-5778 GCA_034402455.1 Candidatus Poseidonia sp.
CCACCAAAAAAGCAATACAAAAGGAATCATTAGAGCCTATTTTGATGGGTGAAATTGTTGATTCCACCATTGTTGAGAGCCTATCGGGAAGTTTCTCTGTGAGTTGGCCGTTACTTGGAATGGATTGCCCTGATTGTGCTGCAAAGGCTATGGGTGCACTTTCACACATGAAACAAGTAAGTTCCCCTCATGTTTCTGCAACATCTGGAGAAGTCCGTCTTGAAGTTCTGCTGGAACATGGCCCTCTAGCCGATGTCTCTTCCGTCTTACGTTCACTTGGTCATGCACCCGATGTCGAACACCATGAATTGGTTGGAGTTAGAGCAGCATCCGTTGCGCATCGAAACAGCCTCCCAGTCCAAAAATTAGAACGTCTTTTCAAACAACAGCCAGGTGTTTTGGACGCTGAAGTAAGTGATGAAGGACGTATCCTCGTTCAATTAGTTGCCAGTGCATCAAAAGAATTGATTGAGTCAAGAGAGAGGGCCTTGAGCCATATTATCGGTGGAGAGCCGCGGTTTGTTATCGCTCGCTCAAATCGCCTCCGTCCAGACCAATGGAGATTGATTGGAGGAGGAATTGCTTTCCCTATTCTTCTGCTCGTCATTATTGCTGAATTGATGGGAATGAACAATGTTATTGTTGGTGCAATTGCTCTTCCAGGAGTCATCATCGGTGGGCTTCAAATGTTCAAAGAAGCGCTCGCATCGTTGAAAAATCGGCAGATGGGATTCCAAGTTCTTACCAGTTTAGCAGTTATTGGCGCGGCAATTCTCGGCATGTGGGAGGAATCCCTAGTCGTCGCTATTCTTGTTGCTTTTACGGCTCATTTGGAAGGTGACGCCCTTCTCAAGGCGCGTGAAGCCATGCAGGGGGGATTGGACCGATTGCCCCGTACTGCACGAAAACTTACTGCGGACAAATTATGCATCGACCCAAACGCTATCGCCCCAGCAACTGGAATTTCCTTACCGATGGCGGGTTCTGGAATTTCTCTTGCAATGTCCACAACCGTTGGCCAAGTCAGTCAAGATACAGAAGTTGTACCAATTGATTTGGTTCACCCAGGTGATAAGATCGAGATACGTAGCGGCGAACTGATTCCAGCAGATGGTAGAATCATTGAAGGAACAGGTGCCTTGGATAAAGCACCGCTCACAGGGGAATCAGTTCCTGTTAATGTTGGCGTAGGTGATGAAATTGAAGCAGGCCTTGTGCTAGCACGCGGCCCAGTAATTTGTGAAGTTCTGGCTGTTGGGAATCAAACACGTCTTTCAGGCCTCATCGATGCAGTCCATTCCTTCCGCGAAGAACCACCTCGCTTGCATCGGTCCATTGAAAAATTCACTGCGATTTGGGTTCCTTTCGTATTGTTTGGGGCCTTCGCGGTGTGGTACTTTGTCTATCCCGATGATTGGAAAATAATCCTCTTGCTCTGGGTTGTTTCTTGCCCCTGCGCCCTTCTTCTAGCGACTCCAGTACCGCATGCAGCTGCTTTGTCTAATGCAGCACATCAAGGAGTAATTGTACGCGGCGGGGACGCTCTTGAGCGAATGGCTAGGGTAAATTCAGTTCTATTGGATAAAACAGGAACTCTTACTTCTGGTCGCCCAAAGATTGGAGAAATTGTCATGGGCAAAAAACGCCGTAAGAACTCGGCATTACAATTGATGATGGGCCTAGAGGGTCGGTCTTCTCATCCTTATGCCCTTGCTATTATGGCACACTGTGAATCGGAAGGAACCGAAGCAGCAAAAATCACCCAACTCAATGACATAGATGCAGGGGTAGAAGGCATTTGCAATGGTGTGACAGTTTCATTCATTCGTCCTGATAAGGCAAAGGAAATGGGAATTGAGGTTGAGAAATCTTTGGCTTCAGCATTTACGAAGGCACAATCTAATGGATATGGGGCGAGTTTGCTGACCAAAGACGGTGTTGCCATTGCTTTAGCGACATTCATTCACGATGATACAAGACAAGGTTCAGACCGTTTAATCGCCTCGTTGAACAGTCGTAACATACGGGTCGAAATCTTGTCGGGAGACCACCAAGAGGCCGTTTCTCAATTTGCACGTTCTGTTGGCCTCCCTGAATCAGCAGCTCACGGGGGACTCAGTCCCGAAGAGAAAGTGAATTGGGTAAGGAATCGCTCAAAATCAAATGTGACCATGATGGTAGGTGATGGATTTAACGACGCCGCTGCTCTTGCTGTTGCCGATGTCGGTGTTGCCGTTGGAACAGGTGAATCCGTTAATCTCGAGGCTGCTGATATTCTGATTCCAGGTGACGACCCAAGTATGCTCACCGAAATGATTGACCTAGCAAGAAAAGTCCAGAGAACCCTGTTACAGAACCTATTCTTTTCAGTAGCAATTACCCTAGTCCTTGTTTTCGCTGTGATACAAGGTTGGTATGACCAACTTTGGGTTGGTGTTCTCATACACGAAGCGTCGGTCCTCATCGTAATTCTAAATGGTGCACGGCTTTCCCAAAATGGAAAAGCATTCATACTTTTCAAAGATACCCTTCGAACTATGCTTGAGGATACAAAGGACGCCTTTTCTTCATTCAAGCAACGCTATTTTAGCCAAAAATCTGACTCGTCTTCGGTTTGATACCCGCGACATATTCAAACCCTAAGAGTCAATCTGCGGCTTAGGTGGGACGGTGGCACGAGTACGAGGGGACCCAATTACGACCGCGTTGGCCCACCCTACTCGCCGTGCAGTGTACATCGAGTTGGCTTCTTCCGAAGAGCGAAGCACCGTTCAATTGCAGAAGGCTGTCGGTGTTGACCGGTACAATCTTTACCATCATCTCAAGAAATTAGCATCTCTTGAATTGGTTGAAAACCACCGTGACCAAGGCCGAGCCCGTTGGTGGCGAATCAACCAGCGTGTTGACCTTCCAGAATTACTCAACATAACCGCAACCGCTCCAGCCACAACCGCCCCAGCCGCTGCGCCCATAGCTACTATGGCTTCTCTAGCGATTGATGAAGAAGGCCGAGAAGTAATTGTCCTTGATCTCGAAGGGTCTAGAGACCAAGTTAGTGCCAAACAATTGATTGCTCGTCTCTCAAATGAATTTGGATTGACATTGGACATTCCATGGAATTTCATTCCAGAACGTTTAGTGTTGTATTCAAAGAAACGTTGATCACGAGGTGTATCATATGTCTGATGAGTTCGTAATTGAATCCAAAGTTTCGCCACCGCCTCTCTCATGCCCTAAGTGTAAAGGTATGCTGCCTATGAAATTGGGTGAGATTGATTGCACTCTTTGCGATGCTAAGGTACGCATTGAGCACCCCCTAACTCGTCGTAAGTGGATGGAAGAAAAAGTGAGTTGCCCAGAATGTTCCAAAGTACTCGTGGCTGGTGTTGATTCACGTCCTGCAGAATTGAAATGTGGCATGTGTGAGACATACTTCACTTTGGCAGAGCAAACCCCGCGAGTTGAGATATCTTGCCCAGGGTGTGAACGTCAACTTCGCATGAAACGCCGCCCTGGGGCGCGAGAAATTGAATGTCCAGCCTGTGAAACAGAATTCACTGTACGTTTCTGATTTATACTTCGGCGCACAGAATTTAGGTATTGAAAGCGCGCTATTAGGCTTCAATTCCGTCGCGCTCCTTATCTATGAAGAGAAGTCCATGAAGAAGTGGATGGGATTCCAATGACAGTGAGCGAAAGCCACGACAACGGTGCCGTAAAGGCTGCGCAGATGCGTCGAGAGAATACGGAGCGCGTTACGCTTGCCTCACTTCGCTCACAGTTCACGGCAAGTCCGACTTCAAGCCTTG
Source organism: Candidatus Poseidonia sp. (assembly GCA_034402455.1). GTDB lineage: Archaea > Thermoplasmatota > Poseidoniia > Poseidoniales > Poseidoniaceae > Poseidonia. The sequence goes on from DASCRS010000124.1 coordinate 3,810, forward strand.
AAGAAGCCTTGGGGACCAAGGCAAGATTCCGTCAAGAAGAGCGACTAAGAGCAGATCTTCGCCGCGAACGACGCCTTCGTCAGCAGGCAATTACCGAGCGTGTGAACGCCATGCAAGAAGCGATGGCAAAGGACCTTGCAACTCAGCATGAAATGACTTTGGATGCACTTGAGAATGAACTCCGAAGCAACATGGAGCAAGAACTTGAGCAAATGGAGCGAGATGCTCTTGCCCAGGAAGAATCAAGAATGCGTCAAGAACTTGACCTTCGTCTACATCGACAAATTGGGTCACTAAAGGACCAACATGAGGTAGAGCAAGACAAACTCCTCGAGGAAAGGAAGCGAGACATCAAGGCAACGATTGAATCACAACTTCATGAAGAACACGAACGTCGTCTTTCCATACAGAAAGAGCGCCTATCTCTAGAATATAATCAAGAATTACAGCATCGTCTTCGAGATATTGAATCTTCATTGACTCAAGAAATGGAAGAACGTTTTGTGGAAATGGAAGAACGAGAGATTTCACGACTGGAAGAAGGCCATGCAGCACTTCTTTCTGAGCGGGAAGACCAATTGCGTAGGGGAATTCGTACTCGTTTGGAGCAACAACTTCGCCAAAGACTCAAACAACGCGAGGCTCGTCTCAAAGTTGAATTTGAGCGCCGTAGTCTTCGCCTTGAAGAAGACATTGCTCAGCAACTACAATTAGATATTGAACACCAATTACGTAAGGAAACTGATGACCTTGAAGAACGCATGAGGGAAGATGTGGAATTAGCTATTGCAAAACGCCGAAGCGATCTTCGTATTGAAATTGAAAAGCAACTGGATGAACAACAATCTTCTAAATTGGCAGAGCGAAAAGCCCGCCTCAAAGCCAAGTATGACCTCACATTCAGCAAGGCTGTTGAGGATATCTCTCGCTCGTTACAAGATGAAATTGAAGCAGAACTTGAGCATCGCATGGAGCATGATTTCCATGCGTACCGAAATGCAAGAGAAGCCGAAATTCAAAATCGTCTTTCCCGATACCGATATGAGCGCGAGGCTGAACTTAGAGAACAACTTGAGGCTCAGTATGGCGCTAATAAGAACGACTGGACCGAGCGTCTTGACCTTGAATTCCAATCCCGAGAAGCTGCTGCGCGAAAGGCGATTATGTCTGAAGTGGATGCTCAGTTAAGGAACGAACGGCTCACCTATGAAACCGACTTGGATTTGCTCAAGGAAGAAACAACCCTCGAGTTAGAAGTTGAAATGGAAGAGCGCCTGCGCGACTTCAAGACTCGTAAGGAAGACGAAGTTGCCACTCAGCTTGAACGTCAACTCGACAAGCGAGAGGAAATCATGCGTAACAAGGCCCTCATCGATGTGCGCAAGCGAGAATCTCAAATCCGTGCAGAGATTGAAGGTCAACTCGGATTGAAGCGTGCAGAAATCCGAGACCGCCTTAAGGGACTCTCCGACAAGATGGATTCCTTCAAGGAAATGGCTGAAGAAAAGATGCAATCTGCAATCAATCAACAAATCCAATCTGAAATTGACATGGATGAAACAGAACTTCATGCGCGAGAACAAGAATTCAGCGCTCTGCAATCCACAGATACACGAGCAGAAAAGCGCCAGAAGTGGATGCAGTCTATCTCTGGACAAGCACCTGCTGCATTTGGCACTGGTGCGATGGACCCCTCAACACTAGGAGCACGTCCCGATGGAATCGGTGCAGCCGCAGGTCGGCCGCTACGTGGCCTCATGGGTCAGCAAAATCAGCCTGAGCCTCGATTAGGTCTTGGTGGCATGAGGGCACCGTCAACAAGTGCAAAACCGTTGGTAAGTGCTCCACCAGTTGCTCAGCCAATTCGTAATGTTCGCCAACCAATTGTCCCTCCAGTTCGTAATGTTCGCCAACCAATTGGTCAGCCGCCAGTTGAAATCAAGCCGCAAGAAGATGTTGCAATGGAAGA
>DASCRS010000125.1:0-10667 GCA_034402455.1 Candidatus Poseidonia sp.
CTTGTTTGGTCGGGGTTGTCACGCACCCTTTCAACATGTTGCCTTCCCATTCCGCAAATATTCTGTTGTAGTTTGTAATTTCAATGCCTGAGGGTGAGACTCAAAACAGGGAGGCCCTTCGGCAGGCTATGGCGGACGAGGCATTGACGAGTGCGTGGGAAAAGGCTGAGAAAGCAATCAACAAAGGAAAAGGCGAGGCTGCGCTCAATATTTTGAGAGAGGCTGACCCTGAGGGAGAGAAACCAACCACCCTACGTATCGCAGGTCACGCTACTTGGTTAAATGCCAAGCCACGCTCTAATCGGTCTGAATATCGTAAGGCTGCACGCCTACTTAGAGAAGCGGTTAAGAAAGCGCCACGGGATAAGAAAACAACCAGAACTTACAACGATTTGCTGAACGAAATGCAGGACAAGGGAATCAGAGAAACTTCCTTCCCCAGACTTCTCAACGACGGAACACCCACACCAGCAGGTATCGCTGCAATCTTCATCGCTGGTCTCTTGCTTCTTGCGGGTATCAACGTAGCGTCCAACTCAACCAGCGAACCTCTACCAACCGAAGCCACTCTTTCTTTCACATGGACCAATTCTAATGGTAGCGCAGGAAGCGGGGATGTTGTGGTTGAACTCTTTGCCGCTGATGCCCCAATTCACGTTGAGAATTTTGCACTCTTGGCTAGAAATGGTGATTATGACGATGTAATATTCCACCGCATCATTGAGGATTTCATGATGCAAGGGGGAGATTTCACCAACGGAGACGGAACAGGTGGACACGCTGGTAAATTCTTTGGATATTGTAATGGCCAGGAGGTTGCGTCCGCAGGAGAATGTACGCCCGACCAATACACAATTCCAGATGAAGCAGATAATGGACGCGTCCACAATCCATACCACCTCTCCATGGCAAAAACAAACGCACCACACACCGGCGGCTCTCAATTCTTCATCGTTGACCCAGATGCGGCAAGCCCAGATGGTACTCCTGGAACACCTCACCTTGATGGCGTACACACTGTATTTGGACAAGTGACGGACGGATTTGAGCACATTGACATCATGTCGAGTATCTGCGACCCAGGCTGCACGAACGACAAGCCAAACAACGACATTACCTTGAAGACCGTAGAAGTTGCTGGTGAATACACCCCTTGGTATAAATTCTGGTGAAATCAATCTGCCCTGAGATAGGGCGGCAGATTTTGAAAGGGATTTGTTCATAGATAGGTGCGCTTTGGAAGGAATCATGGCCACCCTTGACCCCTTCAACGCCCGACGGCCACTCGAAGTGGGTGGAGACTACTATGCGCTTGATGCACTTGATGCAAACGGGCTTCCAACCAAGCATCTTCCTTATTCAATTCGTGTTCTCCTTGAAGGTGCACTACGCGCCCACGATGGCTTTCTCATCACCGAAGATGATGTTCGCTCCATTGCATCATGGACACCAGACGGTGAGAGAAATGAAATCCCGTTTCGCCCCTCTCGCGTCATCCTTCAAGACTTCACAGGCGTTCCTGCTGTAGTCGACCTTGCTGCACTTCGAGACGCTATGGTGGAAATGGGGGGCGACCCCGAAAAAGTCAATCCCCAAGTTCCGGTTGACCTCGTGATTGACCACTCGGTACAAGTTGATGTCTCAGGGGCCCACGGTGATGCACTTGAAATGAATTTAGACATTGAGTATCTTCGTAATATGGAGCGCTACACGTTCCTCAAGTGGGGTCAACAATCTTTGGCAAATTTCCAAGCGGTCCCTCCTTCCCGAGGTATTGTCCATCAAGTCAATCTTGAATTCCTTGCCAGTGTTGCTCGTCAAGAAGAAGGCGTATGGCTTGCAGATACACTTGTTGGAACTGATTCTCACACGACCATGGTCAATGGACTTGGAGTTCTTGGATGGGGTGTTGGTGGCATAGAAGCTGAAGCTGTAATGCTGGGCCAACCGATTTACATGCTGGCTCCTGATGTTATTGGAGTTCGTCTTACTGGAAATTTACAACCTGGGGTTACTGCAACCGATATGGCACTACGAATTGTTGAAATGTTACGTGAACACGGTGTTGTCGGGAAATTCGTGGAATTTTTCGGCCCTGGAATGAAAGCACTCACTCTTGCAGACCGTGCCACCATTGCAAACATGGCCCCTGAATATGGGGCAACTTGCGGTTTCTTCCCCGTAGACGAACGCACACTTGACTATTTGCGACTCACAGGGCGTGAAGATAGTGCTGTTGCTGGCGTGGAAGCCTATGCGAAGGCACAAGGCATGTGGTACGGAGACAATGAAGAAGAAAAATCCTACACTGCCGTTTTGGAATTGGACCTTGGAATTGTCCTTCCTGCTTTGGCTGGACCCAAGCGACCTCAAGATCGCGTAGACCTTCACAGTATGAAAGAACATTTTGTTGAAAGCCTCACTCATGAAGTTGGCCACCACGGCCACGGATTGAAACCAGAAGATTTGTCCAAAAGTTCCATTGTAGAAATGGACGGTGAACGTTATGATTTGAACCATGGCGATGTTGTCATTGCCGCTATCACTTCGTGCACAAATACATCTAACCCTGGCGTCATGCTGGCTGCTGGATTGCTTGCTCGAAATGCTCGAAGGCGGGGACTCAATGTCAAACCGTGGGTGAAAACTTCCCTTGCCCCAGGCAGCCGAGTCGTTACTGAATACTATGAAGCAACAGGACTTCAAGAAGACTTGAATGCGATGGGCTTCCATGTTGTTGGTTACGGTTGTACCACTTGTATCGGAAATTCAGGGCCACTGCCTGAACCAGTGGAGGCTGCTATTGACGACTCAGGGTTAATCGTTGGATCAGTTATATCTGGAAACCGGAATTTTGAGGGCCGTGTTCATGGAAAAGTCAAGGCATCTTACCTCGCAAGTCCACCTTTGGTTGTCGCATATGCCATCGCAGGAACACTTGAGATCAATCTTTCAACCGAACCCTTGGGCCATGATTTAGAGGGCAAACCAGTCATGCTCCAAGATGTTTGGCCATCCGATGAAGACTTGACCGAGGCGATGAATGTCATCACACCTGAGATGTTTCGGCAACGCTATGCTGATGCAATGAACGAACCTCGTTGGAATAGTATTCCTGCAGCTTCCAGCCCGCTATATCCCTGGGAAGATGATTCAACCTACATTCGCCTACCATCATTCTTTACTGGCCTATCACCAAAGGCCAACCCGATTGAGTCAATACAAGATGCTCGTGTATTGTTAAAGCTCGGTGATTCGATTACAACCGACCACATCTCACCTGCAGGTTCTTTCCCAGAAGATGGTCCAGCAGGGACATGGCTGACTCAACGAAATGTCTCAAAGGGTGATTTCAACTCGTTTGGTAGCCGGCGTGGCAACCATGAAATCATGATGCGTGGTACTTTCGCTAACGTCCGAATTCGCAATCAAATGGCACCTGGAACTGAAGGAGGCTATGCTTTAAATCATGAAAGCGGTGAAGTAATGTCCGTATACGATGCTGCACAAATTAAAGCATCAAAGATTGTGCTTGCAGGCAGTCAATACGGCACAGGGTCCTCCCGAGACTGGGCGGCAAAAGGCACCTATCTTCTCGGAGTAAAGGCCGTGATTGCCACCTCTTTTGAGCGCATTCATCGTTCAAATCTTGTTGGTATGGGCGTTCTCCCGCTTACATTTATGGAGGGAGAAAGTCATGAAACCCTCGGACTAAACGGCCACGAAACCTTCTCAATTGGAATTACCGACGAAGTCAAACCACTCCAAATGATGACCGTTGAAGCAACCTCTTCAGAGGGCGAAGTCAAGTCTTTTGAAGTCCAAGTTCGCCTTGACACCCCAGTTGAGGTTGAGTATTACCGCAACGGTGGCATCTTGCACACCGTTTTGCGTCAAATGGCTACTGATGGTCAATGAAGCCACTATCTTCAAGATGAAGAAGCACTGAGGTAGGAACAATGAGCAAGTTGCGTGGAAATGTTCGCTACCGATTTCGTTCCGATGACCACGACATCAACATCGTGATTGAAGGCGATGTTGACTGGGTGAACAGCCATGTCGAAGAACTTGGCCTAACGGGGGTCGGATGGACCATGCCAGTGGGAACCAAAGTCAAAGCATCTGACCTATCAAGTGTCAGTAAAGAGCGACAAAAAGCAGGAATCAAAATTGAGATGGAAGATGCTCCTTTAGACGATAAACCTGCAGACATGGGGCCTGAACCTGATCCTTCGCGGATTCCAATCGTGCGACGACCAATTGGTGAGTTGGATCTTTTAGCAAAGATTGCCGAAGTTGGTCTTGAGCCTCCTGCAAAACCAGACACAATAGAACTCATGGAAATGCTTGATGACATGGACCCTCCACATCCCGTTCAAGGAGCCACAAGCGTGGACCCTATGGCAGAAGCATGGTTGAGAGAATTGCTCCAACTCGTCGTGCGCGACCACGGTAGGACCGCTCTCAAAACTGAAGATATTGAAGAAATCGCTAGCAAAAAACTTGGAAACCGTGAAGGTACAACCCTTGAAGTTTGGCTCGAATCCTTGTTTGCTGCCGGAAAATTGGTCAAAATTCACGGCGGAGATGCTGTTGGATGGGGCCCTTCTCCAAAGTGGTTAGCCGGTCGATTTTGAAGAAAGTCCAGCAGAAGACTTTTTCTCGTTTTTTGAACAAAAAAGAGGGCCTGTGCCTTAATTGTGATGGAACCGGATTACAAAGGCATTATATTGAAACAGGGCTTGGGTCGGATAAGTGATGTCTATGCTATCAAAAAGTGACCTCTCTAGAGCCCGAGCCCGCAGCCTATTTCTTTCGCTGTTAATGATACTGAGCACAACTGCTGCGCTTGCAACTACTGCCAGCGCTTCGGTTTCACGTACATACACCACAAACCGTGACCCTGCAGATGTCGCGATTGGAGATTTCGATTGTGACGGTCACAACGACCTCGCTATCGCGACAGAAGGAACACATACCTTGAGCATTCTTTGGAATGATGGTAACGGTGACTTTAGCGAGCGACAAGATGTTTGGGTTTCAGGTAATCAAAGCCGAAATGCAGACTGGGATGAGTTTGCCAATGTTGAACAGGTCGAGGTCGGTGAATTCACCGGAGATAGCGCCCCCGACATTGTCATTTATCAGAAAAACAATCCCTTCAAGACTAATGACCAAGGTCAACCAGCAGGTGAGCCCGGTAACATCACCATCATTGAAAACGGTGGATGCGGACAGAAGGACTGGTCCATAGGTGAGCGTTTTACTCACTTTTGGGTTTGGGACATGGCCGTTGGAAATGCTGACCAAACTGGTGACGATGACATCTACGTCCTCGACATCACAGATGTAACACCTGGAAATCAGCGTGTTGTAACATACTCTGGACCTATTACATCAAGCACACAAGGTCTTGCCACATCCCTAGGAACTTCCTCACAAAATACCTGGAGAAGTATCCAGGTCGGTGACTGGGGAGAGAGTCAAAGCAGTATAACTGGAAGTTGTACTGACGATGATATTTTCCTACTGCGTTCAGAAGGACTTGATTACTCTACTGGAACTGTAACCAATCCAGGAAATGATGACAACGTATCAATTATTGAATACGATTGTACTGCTTCTGGCGTCACACCAGGATATCCAGTTTCCTACAACTATGGAACCAATCAAGTCAACACTAATGTCGTAAACCTACAGACGGTAACAAGCGAGGATTTTTCAATTGCAGACATCGGTGGCAACGGATACATTGACACCATCGCCCTTATTGATAGTGGCCTTGAGAATGTAACCTATTCTCAAACCTCATCTCAAGGGAACTTCGGGACACCGCAATTAGCATATTTCGGCCCGTATATTTCGTGGACAATTGCAGTACACGACCTCAATGGGGATGGAGAACCTGACTTTGTCAACCCAACCATTGCATACCAACAAAACACCACAGATTCTGCAGGTGGAAGTACATCCAACTTTTGGCTCAACTTCCCTACAACCGTCCAAGTTACTCTCTCTGACGGAAACGGTGGGCACGTAAGTCCACTTTCTTATGTAACCGGTCGACGGCCGTCAGCGGTTGATATCGGACAACTTTCTGGTGGCCCATTATCCGCTGATGATTTGGTCATTGGACACACACAATACAACTTCGGCGGCTGGCGTGACAACTTCGGTTGGGAAGGTCAGTACGACACCCTAACCATCGTTGAAATGGACAATAAAGACCTCGCCGTAACTGGCCTTGACATATCACCTGTTGACCGATTCTTCGGCGCTGTTGGAGAAGGTTCTCGTACTATCAATGTCACTGTTACCAACACTGGAATGGATACACTCAACGGTCAAACTGCTGACTTGGATGTCGTTCTCAAGATTGTTGACGAAACAAACTCAACCAATACAACCGTCTATTCCAATGATTGGGATTCGTCCGAAGTCAAAACTGGCTGCGGTGCAGGTTGTAACTGGGCCTTTGAAGAGTATATTGATGACGCGACAAACTGGCACCTTGAGACCAATCACTCAGTTGGAGCATCAACTGGCAATAACGATCCTAATGTATCTGCAAATTATCTCAATCCGACCAACTTTATGTGGGCTGGTAATATGAAAACTAACCAGTCTGGCGGAGAATGGTCAGGATATGGCAAGAACTGGGACGATTCCATGGTCTTGGAAGATGTTGACCTTACTGGCGCAGATCGTGCCTTCATGAGCATTGAACTCTTCCAGCATCTCGGGCTCGGTGCCCTCGGCAACCAAGACGCAAGTGGTGGATTCATTGTTGGTGATGTTTGGGATGACCTTGCTATCATCGAAATCGGAAGTGAAGAAACTGGATGGACCCTCATTGGATGTCCGCAACAAGCAGCGCTACAAGGGGCGTGTTCTTCAGGCATGTCCATGTGGGGCGGCTTTGACAATGACCGTATGTTCAAGCAGAACGCTTGGGGCGCTGCTCCAGAGAATATCGTGTATTACGGCCTTTACAGTCCAGGAACCTACTATGGTTGGAACAACTTCACAGAAGAAGGGCTTGGTTCCTTTGACCTGTCTGGATGGGCTGGTGAAACTGTAGATGTCCGTTTCCGACTCCGAACTGGATTTCAAGGTTCAACTGCAGATGACAACGAAAGCCGTTGGTCTGGACGTGACGGATTTGCTGTTGACAATATCTCCATCTGGAAGCAAAACACAACCTTCCTACCCAATCCACAGTCGCAATCAACTACTATTGGGCCACTCAACAACTTAGAACCTGGCCAAGAATACACAACCTCCATTCAGGCCAATCTCCTAAACGATACGACCTACAGAATTTCTGCAACCATTTCCAACAATGCATGGGATGAACAAGACATCAATGACGATGCAATAGGTTTCGTTACGCCCTACAATCTATTTGACCCAGCGGTTGAAGGGATTGTAGGATTCAATCCTGGTGGATTGTACGCTGAAGGTTTCTTTGACATCGGCGTGACAACCAATAACTGGGGTAATACTGCTGTAGACTTTGAAATTGAGGCGACCGTTTATTCCGCCACGCCATCGGATGTCTTCTGCGGCCCAACTGGAAATCAAGCTGTATGTAAAGAAAACTTTGATGGTGGCAGTGCAGGATATCTGCATGAGGAAAGTCAGAATCCAAAGGGTGTTATCTACAATGAAAACACATGTTCTACTAAGATTTTCAACAGCCCAGCATACTGGTTCGGCCACCCCTGTGAAACAGCCACAAGTGGATACGATGACGCATGGGCAAACGAGACACTTACTATTCCAAACATTGACCTCACAAATATGGGTGGAGATTTCGTTTCATTGAACTTTGAATACTACGCTGATACCTTCTATACCACCGACCAAAACGGAGACATTGACCCAAGCGATTATGCTTTGATGACTGTTGATTATGAAAAGGGTGGAGCAAATTACTCTGGCCTTGTATTTGCTCAATGGAACGATTACAACGAGGACGGTACCTGTCAAAACGACGATGATGGAAACGGAATCGTCAATGCTACTGAATCCATTGATTCCACAGAACTTGCCTTTATTGGAGACGCTGCTAATGAAGAAGGCTCTGGAAATTACAATGTATTCTTCAACAGCGAAGATCTCATCAAAACAGCCAGCATCGACTTGACTCACCTTTACGTCCAAAATCGTTCTTCTGTAGATTCAACCCAGTGGACCTCTGAATGTATTTCTCTACAAGGTTCAACAGTTGATGTCAACTTTGAATTCCAATCTGATGAAGATGGAAGAAATGGTATTAACGACGGCTTCAAGGGAGTTGGTTTCAACAATATTACCTTGCAAGAATATACCTTCGTGCAGGATGCAAAATACAACACCACCCGCTCTGGAGTCGACGCCGAGGATGTTGATACATCTGTCATCGCAAGCCACGAATTTACTACTGGAGTATACCGCGTTGATGTGAAAACTATCTTTGATAACACTACGGTTGGAACCAACTGGTACAATAACAACGAACTCTCTACTGCGAACAACATTGACCGTGTGATATTCAATGTTGAATCCGTGGACATCTCCATTGGAAGACCAAAGAGACTGACGTGCCTCGCTGACCAAACGCTTCCTTGTGTTCTTCCAATTGATAGCGCTTTGACCCATTCATGGGATTTCCAAGCCACTAACGGTGTTCTCGCTGGCGACTACATCTTCTTCATGAAGGTCGTTGATATGGCGGATGGAAGTACTGCTCACTTGGTTGATTCAGGGGCTGCTGTTACTCTTGAAAGCCAAGAGAAGACCGATGTTTCCTTTACGCCATGGAACGGATGGCTTGACGGCCATGAATACAACATCAGTTTCTACGGAGAACTTGCAGACGGTTCTGAAACTGGAAATAAGAACCGCTTCTTCCATGCGAAATTTGCCAATGATGTTGATATTGCAATCCTTTCCGACACATCTACTGAAACAACAAAAATCAAGGAGGACCTCGCTATTCTCGGAATGAACTATACCCAATACGAGATTGGTGATTGGGACAAATACTTCGATGCTGGTTGGTTTACACATTACGACAAGATTATTTTGCCAATGCAGGACTTTAATTCAGCCAAGGATACTGGCGTTGGTGGGGACGGTTACTACCAGTCCCTCGCTGATCCAGTCCAACGTAAAACAGTTCTAACCAATTTCATGTCAGCAGGAGGTACAATCCAAGCACACTTTGCGCCGCACGGTGAACAAATCTATGGAAAGGACTCAACCTCTAGGCTCCCATTCAACATGAAAATTCAAGATAAATCAGAGGAAAGCAAGCGAATTACCTATGATAAGATGAACCTCGCTGACCCCTACCATCCGCTCATGGAAAATGTCAACCGTTTAGCATTCCAAGGATTTGACGCAAACTCTGTTGTTTCAACAGGAGTTATTCAAACCACCAGTGCAACTGCAACTGAACTACCAGCAGCGTGTGGAACACCAGGAGGCTATATGGAAGACGGTGGAGAGTTCCAGAGTATTATTCGCTCTACTGAAAACAACGGAGATACGCTATTGGGTGTTTGCAGTTATTCCCAAGGAGGCCTTATTGTCACAACTATTGATGTGGCCAGTCACTCAGAGCGAGCAAACAGCACAACCTTCCCGTTGCTTGGAAACCTGTTGAAATACCAAGTTACTCCATATCCAGTTGGCTTTGATAATGAAGATATTACCATCAACGGCGAAGTTCCAACTGACGACCCCAATACCAACGGATACAAGGTGCGTTACATGAAGAGTAACACCACTCTAACATTTGACTTCGAAAGTGACACTACTGCGACACTCGACGCTGACTGGGTCATAGAAGGCCCGAACAGTTGGGATGACTCAACCTTGGCGAGTGGAGTAACGGGGCATACCTCTGAAAATACACCAATGAAGAAATTCTGCAAGCAAGACTTCGCATCCCAAACAGGATGCGCCCAAGGCGAAGAATGGCACATTACCCTCTTCCTCCACGATGATGCTGGACATACTCGTCAGTTGGAAGTCACAGTACAAACCAACGATGCTGAGGCAGACGAATTTAATCCGGTAGCATATGCCGAAGTGGACATGCGTGATACATATGATGACCTCATTACAATGGGCGAACCTCAAACCTACCAAGGGGTTGACTACGATGAGTACCGAATTGTCCTTGATGATGAAGACGGTGAACTTGTTGTTCACTTTGATGCGAGCAACTCAACAGACGCTGACGCACTTACTGGAAATGGTATTGAAACATACGAATGGACGGTACTTTATGACGCCAAATACGGTGATGATGACTATCGACTATTGGGTGATACCTATACACAAACTGCTTCAAGTGGTGGTTTGTGGTCGTACAAATTCAAGAATGTCACTGTTGACGAAACTGGTTCCATTGAAAATCAAATCAAGATTGAGCTTAAGGTTATTGACAGTGCAGGGCGCCCCTCGGATGAATACCGCATGTACTTCGTCATCCTCGAAGAAGGCATGGGTGATGAGCCAGTAGTAATCACCTGGGATCAAGACAGCATGAACAGATCACAGGTTGATACAGACACGATTACTCTAAGCGGCACCATTGTGAGCGGTTCCGAAGATGGTGACGTTTACATTGAAGCAGCATTCGAAAGTTCCAATTTTAGTCTTCCAACTTTGGA
>DASCRS010000126.1:0-4640 GCA_034402455.1 Candidatus Poseidonia sp.
AACTCAAACTCAAGGAAGAAAAGGTTGCGGCCCACTCAAAAGCCAGTGGTGGTGGAAAGGGGTTTGAAATCCGTAAATCTGGTGATGCCACCGTTGCCCTCGTTGGATTTCCTTCGGTTGGTAAATCAACACTCATCTCAAAGGTAACCGACGCCCACTCTGAAACCGGTGGCTACGCTTTTACCACGCTAACATGTATTCCCGGAGTCATGGAACACCGAGGGGCTAAAATTCAGATTCTTGACTTACCTGGTCTCATCAAAGGGGCCGCTGAAGGGAAAGGGCGTGGCCGAGAAATCCTCAACGTGATTCGTAGCGCAGACATGGTCCTCTATATCGTTGACCCGTTTCAAGACGGCCATTTTGACGTCCTTCACCGAGAACTTCACAATGCTGGACTTCGTTTGAACGAAGAGAAGCCGCCAATTTTCATCAAACGAACTGACCGAGGTGGAGTTGAAATTCGTAGTACTGTAGAACAGACTCATTTGACCAATGAGGAGATGGCAGATATCATTCGCTCGTTTGGTTATACTTCCGCTCTGGTCACACTGCGAGAAGATTCAACGGCAGAACAGATTGTTGACTGCCTTGCAGGCAACCGAATTTACGAAACTGCAGTCATCGCAATCAACAAAATTGACATCGCTACTGAGCATGATATCGCGAGAGCACGAGCCGCACTCCCTCAAGAATGGCCTGTCATGAATATCTCTGCGTTCAAAGACATTGGCTTAGAAGAAATGAAGGATTTCATTTACGACAATCTCGGCTTCATGCGTGTTTTCCTCAAACCGCAAGGTCAAGAGGCAGACATGGAAGAGCCTCTCATCGTAAAAGATGACTCTACCGTTAAAAATATCTGTATCAAACTCCACCGTGACTTCGTCAGAAAATTCCGTTTTGCTCGAATCCGTGGACCGAGTGCTAAATTTGACGACCAGCGTGTTGGCCTTGACCACCAGCTAAAGGATGGAGATGTGTTGACCATCGTTGTCAAACGCTAACCTGTAGATGTGATACATTGAACGAAAAAACCGAGGCGGCACTGCCCATATTGTACTCCTTTCGTCGTTGTCCTTACGCAATGCGGGCTCGAATGGCCATTGTTCGTACATCCTTTGAGGTCGAGCACCGAGAAGTGATTCTTCGGGACCGCCCCGCACACATGATGGAAATTTCGCCAAAAGGGACCGTCCCTGTATTGCAATTGAACGACGGAACTGTGATTGAAGAAAGCCTTGAGATCATGCAGCACGTACTGAACTGGAACCTCACATCTGATGAGCAAGAATGGGTTAAACGCAATGATAGTGAATTCAAGTTTCATCTAGACCGATACAAGTATCCAAACCGTTACGATGATGTCGATGAGAACGAGCACAGGACAGCCGCTTGTAAATTCATCATGTCTCTTGAGAACCAGCTGCCTGTGGGCCATCTAAGCGATGCCATATTCCCCTTTATCCGCCAATTTGCAAATCATAACCGGGAGTGGTTTGACCAGCAACCTTGGCCCCATGTTCACAAATGGCTGGCTGAAAATCTGGATTCCGAAGAATTTTCTCTGTGCATGAAGAAATACAAACAGTGGAAACCGAACGAGTGAAAATACGCTAAACACAGAGATTTAGCAAAACACCATGATTTGATTTTTGGTGTGTGAACGAATTATATGATTTGACACTTTACCAAGAACAATGGCACAGGAATCCCTCGCACCCGTTGCTGCCATTACCAACATGATTTTGGGAATTATCACCATCCTCATGTCAAACCGTGGGGACAGCCAAAGTTCCCACAAACGCTTTTCCGCTTTACTAATTGGTTGGACGTTCATCTTTCTTTCCTTGTACAATCTGGCAGAAACCCTTCTGGTACAATATTACTTTTTTGTCGCTCCAACCGCCATTGATTTAGGCCTTGTCTCGCTTCAAGGCATTACTGGAAGAGACACCCTCGTCTTGATTCAACTCGGGGCGGATGCTGCACTCAACATCATCATGCTTGTCATGGCTATGCACATTCCAAAAGATATGGGGCGGGGGGATTCGTGGAATTCGCTTGTGATTCTTGTGATCACGCTGTATTGCATTGTGGTCCCCCCACTCGTTTTTCTTGGAGGATTCCGATACGCTGCCTTCCAGATGTTGATTTGGGTCGCCGTTGGAATCTTCTGGACTCATACCTACATTCATGGCATCATTCAGGAGCATAAAACAGGAGAGGAGCACTACCGTTCCGAGTCAAAAGCAAGTGCTGTACTCCTCCTCATATGGTTTGGTTGGCAGATGATTTGGTGGCTTTCCGCATTTACTTTCCTCAATAACGAATGGTTTGTCAGTGTATTGACTCAACTCGAAACCCCCCCCACTGCAATCTGGCTTGTTGCAGTTAACCTCGGATGGAGTATTGGTGCAGTCATCATTTGTGCACTCCTAGCAGGAGAAGCGTTTAGAACATCAAAACGTGGACTCACCGCGATTTCACTCACCGTGTTTGTCGTGTTCTTCTTAGGATTCGCTAATTGGATCCAAGACACATTACTTCTCGATGCTTATTACAGTTGTATTGAGGGAAATTGCGAGACTGAAAGTAGCATTTTTGAACTGGTCAACTACTTGACTTCAGGTGTCTTGATTTACCTGCTTAAGCCCCTTCTTTTGGTATACCTCATGGTCCAATTCCAAATTATTGACACATCGAAAGAAGAAAACAGAAACCTCACCCGAATCATGATTTTGTTAATTCTTCTCATTATCTCATCCAGTGTCATCGAGTTAATTCAATCCATGATACCTATTCCCCAAATGATTTCGGGTTCACTTCTCGCAATCGGTGTCATCTTTTTCATAGGTTGGGAAGAAAAAATCACCGAGAGTTTCATTGGTTCGGCCAACAGTTCAGACATTGATTCAATTCAGGGAGATGGATTCAACGACCAAATGTTGAGAAATACCTCCCTGCTCATGAGCCTCTTGGTCACATACATCATTGTTCTAGCAGTTATCTTTGCAAATACGGGGGTCTAAAAATGGAAGAAAATCCAGCCCAGAAACTTAGCGGGTTCGAAGAACTACTTGATGACCCGACGACGAACAAGATCACCGCAGGACTCATTGCCTTCTTCCTCGTGTTTTTGGGAATCAACTCCTTTGATTTAATGGCGAATAATGACAATGTGCGGTCCATCATCGATGGAGATTCAGATTGGACTATTTCTTTTGAAGAGGAAATTGTAACCCTCTCTGATTCGGTCATCGTCGGTGATGGGGATACTGAAACCATGGAATTCTCTATTGACGAATCACTCCTTAGTGATGGGTTCTACATCGGAGGGTTTTCCATCCAACTTACCTACACCGAAACATCAGGGATTCCTGCCGACCCCGCCGATTCAGTATTCACAACGTTAGTTCAAAATGATTTTGCTGCCCTATGGGATGATGAAAACAACACCAAATCAGGTTCATCAACTGACGGCTCATCCATTGACCTTTACCTCAGAGCCTACGAAGGATACGATGGTAGCGATAAGAATATGACAGGTTATAATGAGATTCAAGTGCTTGGGCCATGGATTGTTTCAGGTCAAGGAATTGGGACACTCTCTCTTGATGTGAGCGTTGAAACAAGTGCCTTGGCTTTTACAACCGATAATGAAGAAGAAGTCAACATCACAGTGAGCATCATCACATTCAAGCCAACGGCAATCAACTGAATGTTGAGCCAGAAATGAACGATGTGATTGAACGAGGAGAAGTCAATCCCAGATACCCATGTCCATTCGTGCATCTTCACTCGCGTGTATTTTTGGGTCCCAACGAGGAGTCCATACCAAATTGATGTGGACCGATTCAAGTCCCTTTGTCAAAAGAGCAGCACGATGTGCTGCAGCCATGATTTCAGGTGCGGCTGGACATCCCGGTGAGGTGAGCGTGAGGTCAACCTCAGCATGGACCCCTTCCTCCTTTTCTTCAAAACGAACATCATAAACCAGGCCGAGTTCAACAATTGATAGGTCAAGTTCTGGGTCTTCAACTTCGTCAAGTTGCTTCAAAACTTCTTCTTTAGTCACCACTTAATCAGCCCCATTTTGGCGTAATTCTGCCATTACTTTGTCGTACATATTACGAAATCCGTTAGATCTACTGGGTGTAAGGGTATTCAAAAGCCCCATCTCTTCGGCAAAGGATGGAGGAATGAGAACAGCCTGTGCTGGTGTGAGGCCGTCCAAAGCAATGGTAAGAATGCCCATTAATCCCTGAACCATACGTGCATCAGCAGAGGAAAGAAATTGAATACGTCCTTCTTTGATTATAATCTGCACATGCGCTTCTGATTGGCAACCCTTTACCCGCGTGTTATCGTTCCATTGGTCTTGTGGCAACTCTACCACTTCTTCTGCAAGTTCAAACAGCATTTCAAGCCGTTCTCTCTTATCTTCAACAGATTGAAATTCTTCAATCAAGTCTTGAAGTGATACTGGATAGGTCATGCAAATTTCTCCACAATAGTCCTCATCTCTTCTACGAAAGCCTCCGCTTCATCCCGAGTATTGTAGACATAGAATGAGGCACGGACAGTTCCCGAAATTCCCAATCTATGAAGTAAGGGTTGAGCACAGTGGTGTCCGGTTC
>DASCRS010000127.1:0-8659 GCA_034402455.1 Candidatus Poseidonia sp.
CCTGTTGTAACCTCTTTCAATTATGAAAAATCGATCAACCTTCAAGCCATTGCAGGTTCCTTTGCATCGGGTACAACAGAGTATGACCAGAGGCTTGGGTGCACGATTCTTTCGGATACACGACATAACCTTACTGTACAAATATGGCCTAATGGAAAGTGCATTGTTACCGATGCACGCCATCCAAATATGGTCGCTATGGCGGCTGTGTATTGGAAAAACCTGTTCACAGAGCGAGGCTATTTCGTCGACCAAATCTGAGGGGATTCTATGACATATGACGGTCCGATTTTGGACAATCATTTCCATCTCAATCGTAACGGCCGTTTTCTTGATGCTGCCCGTGACTTTCAGCGAGTTGGTGGGACCGATATTGTCCTAGTTCATTGTCCAGATTTTTCAAAACCTCCAGAAACACTTGACGGCCACCGTGTGGCCTATCAGGATACTGTGGATATGGCACAAAAGGTTCGGGAAGACGTAGGATTAGGGGTTCGCGTTGTCCTCGGCCCTCATCCCGCCGCATTTGCTCATCAGTTTGAGCGCTGGGTCGGCGAGGAAGGGGATTTGGGTGAAGAACGAGCCATAACCAATTACCGTCATTCAATTGATGCAGCACTTGAATTCATCAGCGAAGGTAAAGCACACGCAATTGGTGAGGTTGGAAGGCCTCACTGGCCAGTTGATGACCGAATTTGGGAACTGTCCAATCAACTTCTTGATGAGACACTTCATCTTGCGGCTCAGGAAAATTTACCCCTTCAATTGCATGTTGAGGGTGAAAGTGATACAACTTATGCGGATTTGGCCTCGCGTGCAAAAAAACAAGGCATGAACCTTGTGAAATTGGTGCGCCATTATGCACCTGCAGATGTTTCATCCCAATCAACACACGGATTAACGCCGAGTGTCCTTATCGGAAAGGGGGCGTTGGAGGATTTGATGTCCACATTCGATAAGTCAAGCCACGGTTTTTTCCTTGAAACAGATTATATGGACGATTTGAGGAGGCCAGGTGCGGTACTGGGGCCAAAAACGGTGCCAAGAAGAACACAACAACTCATTGAAGCAGGATTGCCCGAAGAGGTACTTTGGAATACACATCAGCAACTTGCAAAGCGGGTATACGGCGAATAATTCGCTTGAGATACAACATCAAAAATTCGGAATTTGTTGGCTCGTTACGCCATCACCTTCATGAAAGGGGGGGCCTACCCGTGACTGGTGTGCGCGGTGTTTTCGGCTCGTAGTTTGACGCTTCTTACTGTGTTCATGCTGGCTTTGTGCATTCCTCTAACAGTATCTTCACAGGTATCGGGGCCTGGTGTTGAAATTGATTGTAACGAAAAGAACCCAGAAATTAATGTTCATCCCCTTGAAGATCCATCTGTTGAAATTACCTGTACGATAACCAACCCCTCCTCGTTTGAAGAACAGATTAGCGTTGAGAAAGAATGGGACGGTGTTGATGTTGAAATGATTCTTGGAGAAGATTCCTTTACCTTAGAAGCTGGAGGTGAAGAAGACTTCATCGTTACTTTCAACGGCAAGAGCCGCCTTTCATCCAACATTTCTGAAGATTTCACTCTCGTTGCAACGGTGACCAATGTCGCTTTTCTTGATTGGCCCGAAGCACTTGCATCAAATGCCAGCGTTAGTGGAGACTTGGGAATTGCAACCTTTGGAATGGTTGACCTTAGCATCTCAGATAAGAGCACAAGGGCCATGAGTTCTAGCGAAGAAATTCCAATTTCGTTCCAATTTCAAAACAATGGCAATAGTGACGACAAAATCCGAGTCACCATCACCAATAGTGCAGAGCTTGAAGAAGCCGGATTTTCATTCCCTGCAGGCGTATTTGTTGCAGAAGATGTAGGCGAAGGTGGAATTTCTGCTATGCAAGAACTGACCGTCCGCTCACCTTCAGACATCTCGGAAGATGCTCGTTACCAGATTACCTTCCAAGCATCAAGTACAAATGATGGTGATGCTACAGTTAGTGAAACGACGCTTAGTATCCAACTTGAAGCAACTACAGGTAGCGGGGGCCTCGGCGGTGGATTGGATGAATTCAGCAAGGACGATGCTGTTCTATACGGTGGTATTGCAGGAGGAGTATTGTTTGGCATTATCCTCATCATTGCGATGAGTAAGGCATTACGTCGCCGTGCAAATTCCCAACCTATGTATGTCCCTCCTGTTGAAATTAATGATGAAGAGGATGAAGTCGATGAATTGGATTTTGACTTTGAAGACTTGGAAGAAGAATTTGAGGACATGTTGGACGATGATGATGATTTGGATGAAGCATTTGCTGATTTGTAATTTTGTGAACTCTTCCGCTGATTCTAGAAGGTGCCAAACCGGCGCTCTGATGCCTTTTTTCAAAGGCAACACTCAAAGGCTTGGTGTAGCGCACTACACCTGTTCGCCACGGAGTGTTTTTCATGCTGAGTTTAGAAGGGAAAACAGCGTTTGTCTTCGGTGTCGCTAGTGAAGACTCCATCGCTTGGGCTATTTGTCAACAACTTGCAGCAGCTGGAGTAACTCTCTATCTGGGGTACCAGAAGCGATTTATGAGCCGAATCTTCCAACTCAAAGACCAACTGCCATCAATTGGAGGATTCTATCCACTTGATGTTGAAGCAGATGACACAACACAGGAATTTTTTGACGCATTTGCAAAAGAACATCCGGGAAAGAAAGCCGACATCTTGATTCATGCCATTGGTTTTGCTCCAAGGGCTTGTTTTGACCGTCCAATTCTTTTCGTAGAAGGAGAAGACATCAATACGGCGATGACCATTTCAGCCAATTCTCTTCAACGGTGTCTTAAACACGCACTACCGTACTTGAATCCTGGGTCATCAACAGTGACTTTGACATATGCAGCAGCAAATAGGTATGTTCCCAATTATGGAATCATGTCCATGGCCAAAGCAGCACTTGAATGCTGGACGCGTGAGTTAGCATGTCACCTTGGCCCAGAGGGACACCGTGTTAACGCCATCTCATCAGGACCAATTCGGACTATTGCCGCAGGGGGAATTCCGGGCTTTGACCGAATTTTGGACCATGTTGAAGCAAATGCGCCATTACGGCGAAATGTCAACCAGCAGGATGTTGCTGGTGCAACATTGTGGCTTTCAAGCCCCCTCTCTTCAGGAGTCACAGGCCAATGCATCTATGTCGATGCAGGCTACTCAATTACAATGGTGCCCGAAAGTATCATGAATTAAGGTGAATAATATGACTATTACTACCCAAGACGGCAAACTTTGCGAGGGCCTCGAACAAGGCCCTTTCGAACCAATTGCGGTAGTGGGAGTGGGCGCTCTTATGCCCGATGCCCCTAGTATTGACGCTTTCTGGCAGAATATCATTGACAAGAAAATCAGTATTGCACCACTGCCCGAGGGCAGATGGCCCGGCCCGATTGAAAATTTCTGGAAAGAAGGCGGCCCAGGAGGGCATACTGAAGGTTTCACTTATGCAAAAATTGGTGCGTTGGTCAAAGGGGATGAGTTTGATTGGCGTCGTTGGCGTCAACCACCTGGTACATTAACTCAGATTGATCCATGCCAGTTGTGGGCCGTTACCGTCGCAGCTGACGCTATCGAGCATGCTGGATATGATGGTGAAATCAAAGACATTAACCGCACCAAAACTGGCGTTGTATTTGCAAACGCTCTTGGTGGCGAAAATCGTAATCTGTCAAATATTCGGGTTTGGTCAGAACATACTAAACAAACGGCATTGGCTCACGGAATGCCCTCTACAAGTTCTGAGGCTTTCGTCAACGACATCAACGAAGGTACACCACGTGTCGATGAAGATACCATGCCAGGGGAGCTTGCGAACGTCGTTTCTGGACGAGTTGCGAACTTACTTGACCTACAAGGCCCAAATCACGCAATGGACGCCGCCTGCGCTTCTTCCATGGCGGCTGTTTTGGATGCATGCAGGTTGCTCCAAACACGCCAAGTTGATGTTATGCTGGCAGGAGCCACCGACCGGACAATGGATCCTGCAACCTTTGCAAAATTCTCCGCTATTGGGGCCCTTTCCCCATCTCACTCTTCGCCTTTTGATGCACGTGCAAATGGGTTTGTCATGGGAGAGGGTGCTGGTGTTCTAGTCCTCAAAAGATTGAGTGATGCCATCGATTCGGAAGATGAAATTTACAGTGTTATTCGTGGCATTGGTGGCTCATCCGATGGTCGTGGAAAAGGAATCACTGCACCAAGTCAGCGAGGGCAAATTCAAGCCATCGCTCGGGCGTATAACCAAGCAGGCTACCCTGCATCTTCGGTTGAATTGGTTGAGGCTCACGGAACATCAACTAAAGTTGGCGATGCCACTGAACTTTCTACCCTTTCTAGACTATGGACTGGAGTTGAAGGTACTGGAAAGGTTGCAGTTGGCTCCATAAAATCTCAAATTGGACATCTGAAAGCAGCGGCAGGGATTGCAGGGATTATGAAAACGGTCATGGCATTACACCATCGCACCATCCCGCCAAGTGCTAATTTTGAAACACCCAATCCAACAGTTGATTGGACCAATATTCCATTCTTTGTTCCTACCGAGGCACGCGAATGGCCAAGGCCACCCAATAATCCTCGCCGAGCTGGCGTGTCAGCATTCGGTTTTGGAGGGACCAATTTCCACGTCGCACTCGAGGGATACGAGCCTGACATTCATCGCCCTCTTGCTTTGGAATGGGAGGGTCGTTGGAGCGCATACGCACAATCTTCTATCAAGAGTAAAGCCGCTGCCTCAATCTTTGATTCCACAGCATCTCCTTCAATGAATCATGAAGAACTCAAAGCGATTGAGGGTGGCCTTCTGCTCTTGTCAGCATCAACAGTGAAGGATTTGGGCTCCGCACTCAAGGCATTGGAGTTCTCTGAGCCTCGCTTTGATGATAACCCACGGGGAAGGAGGCTTTCTGAAGCTCTTCAGCAGGCCAGCAAATCATATGATTTGAGAGGCAAAGCGAGAATGGCTCTAATTGCAACATCTTGGACTGAATTTGACAAGCGAGTTGGATTGGCTCTCAAAGCGATGGATGACCCCGAAAAATGGGGCTTTCTCCAATCCCAAGGCATTCTCATCAGCACTGACGCCCCCCTTCCCGAAGGTGCTAAGGTTGCTCACATGTATCCTGGCCAGGGAAGTCAATATGTAGGCATGACCAACGACCTTGTCAAGCGATTTTCTGCAGCAGCCTCTGTATGGAAACAAGCTGATGTGACTATGGTTGAGGTCTTGGATGGCGAGACCCTCTCAAGTTTTGTTTTGAGAGATTCATTGACAGCCGATGAAATGAAAGAAGCCGAACACAAACTCAAACAAACAGAATATACCCAACCAGCAATGCTTACTGCTGATTTGGCTATTGAGCGAACCCTTAACGCGTTTGGCCACAATCCAGACATGGTAGCAGGGCATTCTCTCGGAGAATACGCAGCGTTGATGTCATCGGGAATTCTTGACATGGATGGGGCGTTGCGGGCAGCAGCGGCCCGTGGGACCGAAATGGGCTCGGTTGAAATTGATGACAAAGGACTCATGGCAAGTGTAAGCGCACCGTATAATGAGGTCGAAGCCATCCTTGAAGCAACTGAAGGATACGTTATAGCGGCGAATAAGAATTCACCAAAGATGACTGTAATTGCAGGGGAAACAGAACCAGTTCGTGTTGCAATGGCTGCGTTTGAAGCGAAGGGATTCAATAGCGTTGAACTTTCCACGTCCCATGCCTTCCACTCCCGTATAGTGGCTCCCGCAAATGAACCATTACGCCGCTTCCTCGAGGGTCTTGAAATCAGATGGCCAAGCATTCCCATTACAGCAAATGTTGACGGGACATTTTATCCGATGGAAGGAAAGGACTCAAAGACCGAAATTCTGAAACAACTGGCTCCACAAATGGCCTCTTCAGTAGAATGGACCAAGCAAATTGAGGCCATGTACGACGCAGGAGCCCGCGTCTTTGTTGAAGTTGGTCCAAAGAGAGCATTGACCATGTTCTCCATGCAAATCTTGGAAGGAAGACCCCACCTCTCTATCATGTCAAACCATCCTAAACAGGGAGGTATTGCGACCTTCCTCACCGCCCTTGGCGCTCTTGCCCTTGCGGGGCGTCCACCTCAATGGCCAGAAACGAATTCCGATGCCCTAAGTGAAGCCTTCCGAGCCGGTCCAATCGAAGCTCATCAGGAAGTGGCAATCACATCAGGACTTTCAACCTCAGAGGTTGAAGCGCTTCGCATTAGGGCCCGCCCACTTCCCAGTGGGGCAGGGACGGCCCCCGCCTCCCCATCCGTCGTTGCTCAACAACCAGCAATGGATAGTGAATTTGCTTTGCAACGAGCGATTCGGTCTTATGTTGGCGACCGAATTGGGGCCTTCAGCAATTATCCCGCTTCCTTTTGTCACGGGCATGTTATGCTGCGAGAAGGACTTGGTTTGAATGAAGCATCTATTCAAAATGTCATCTCTACTTTGGCTTCAGAAGCTAAAACAGATGGGGAATATGACCCCAGTCAAGCCCTCACTGCAGGTGATTTGGCTCGCTGGGTCAAGATGCCACCTTCCTCATGGATTCCAAGGTCAAGCGTGACTTCCCCTCAACGCTTGGATGTCCAGCAAAACATCAAGACCGTATCAGCATTACAATCTCGTGCAACATCCTCAAGGGAGGGCGACCCCTTTGTCGTAACTGGCATATCTCTCGGACTTCCTGGAATGGAACGGGTCTTTTCCGAAGATACTTTTGAGAAATTGGTTCGAGGCGAAACCTGTATTTCAGAAGTTTCTAACGAGTACAAACAACGCTTGCTGGACAAGAATATTGTCCGACTCATCAAGGGCCGTGATGGTTCAGTAAATATGGATCAAGCCACCGCATTTGGCGACATCCCTCAACTTGCAGGAATCAAAGGGGCATTTGACCTTTCAGAAGAATTTGGAATTGATCCAAAAGTTGTATTGGCATGGGACATCAGTACGCAATTGGCAGTCGCAGCAGGGTTGCTTGCTCTTCGTGATGCAGGTATTCCACTCACTCCAGTGGAGCAGGTCGGAAAAGGTGGGCTTCGCTTGATTAGAAATTGGCAAGTTCCACAAATTCAGCGTGAGCGAACCGGTATCGTGTTCTCATCATGCTTCCCTGGATTACAAATGGCTTCCAAGCATGCAAAGACAAACGGCGATGACGGGGAAGGCCGCTTTGACCGACGTTATTTATTCCAAACCCTCAATATGGGGCATTCACAATTCGCTCAGTACACTGGTATTCGAGGGCCTAATACAACCATCAATCTTGCTTGTGCATCCGCAACAGCTGCATTTGGAGTGGCTGAAGACTGGCTGGAAAATGACCGTGTTGACCGTGTTGTTATCATTAGCGCAGATGATGTGACGGGTGATGACCTTTGGGAATGGATTGCTGGAGGCTTTGCAGCATCTGGTGCTGCAGCAACCAACAATGTTGTAGAGGAAACAGCACTACCGTTTGATCGCCGTAGAAACGGGCTCATTCTTGGAATGGGCGCCGCAGCATTCGTTATTGAACGCCATTCTGAGGCAAAACAACGAGGTGTCCAACCCATTGCAGAATTGCTTGGTTCAACTACGGCAAATTCTGCATACCATGGGACGCGACTTGATGTTGAACACGTTGGCGAAACAGTCAATGATTTCATCACTTCAATGGAGCAACGCTGGGGGCTTGAACGCCATGAGATGGCTCCCAAGACAGCGTTCTTCTCCCATGAAACCTACACTCCCGCACGAGGAGGTTCGGCACAATCCGAAGTCAAAGCGCTTCGCGAAACTTTTGGAGAATCAACCAATAAGTTGGTAATCGCCAATACCAAAGGATTCACTGGCCACCCAATGGCTGTTGGAATTGAAGATGCGAGTATGTTCTATGGCATGCTTACTGGCCGCATACCTCCAATTGCAAACCACAAAGAGACGGACCCTGAATTGGGCGATTTGAATCTTTCAACTGGAGGAGATTATCCAGGACTTCAGTATGGACTGAGATTTGCTGCTGGCTTTGGCTCCCAAATTGCTCTTTCATTAGTGCGCCGTTGGCCAATTGAAGGTGAGAGAATTAACGGGTCAGTATTGCTTGCTTGGGCAAGAAAGCTCGCAGGAACCGATGATGTTGTTCTGCGGGTCCTGCAAAATAAACTCGTAGCCTATGTTGACGGTGATGACAATCTCCACGGTGGTGTTCAAGGTGAACCTTGGGAGCCAACAAAAGAATGGGAAGGTAAACCATCGGTTCAACCAGAAATCTCCGCTCCTGAACCAGTCAAGACCCCAATCTCTTCTCCGAAACCAACCCTAGAGCCAGCCTCAAAAGTTGCTCCTGTTTCAGTTGTAAGCGATGAATCAACCGTTCAAACGGTCATTGATGTGGTGGTAATACACACGGGCTATCCTTCGGATTTCATTGAACTTGATCAGGACTTGGAAGGTGAACTCGGCATTGATACCGTGAAACAGGCAGAAATAATGGCCGATATCCGTGAGAAATTTTCCCTTCCAGTGGATGAAGATTTCATCCTCTCTGATTATCCTACCTTGAATCATATGATTTCATACATCCAACAAATGACAGGCGGTGAACATTCAGAAC
>DASCRS010000128.1:0-4193 GCA_034402455.1 Candidatus Poseidonia sp.
CTGAAATATTTCCTGTGATGGTGAACTGTACAAGATGAATAGAATCTTCCCACCCCTCTACGATAAATCGGTAGGTGTCAACAGTATCATGTATGGCTAAGGTGAGTTCACCTGAACTCATCTCGGTGAGATTGACCACCGGCCATGATGCATTATCCGAATCAATATCGGCGGGCCTGTATGATGGTGCTTCAAGCCATGAACCATTGTCAGAGTATTCAGTGGTTTGCAGTTCAACAGCAAATACTGGTGAATTCTCTATGATGATTCTTCCTCCACTGTTTCCAGGATATGGATAAATGGTTTGAGAATCGCCTTGCTCCATCGCTAGAACTGAACCGGTGACCCATGAACCATTGAGCAACTGATCAACTCGAAGATTTACTTGGCCAAGGCGGGTGTGGATTTCAAGTGCTGTTGTAGCATTCCAATCAAATGCGGAAGCCGTAGAACCGTGGCCAAGAAGTTCAGCTCCGTAAAGAAGTTCAGTTCCTATTAGCGGTGAATTAGGTGTGTTGGTGTGTATCACTGCATGGGCAGTCCATAGTGCAGGGTAAACGGGGCTGGAAATCCGTACGATAAAACGACCATTATCTGGAGCAATCCACCAATTTACTGGAACAGGTTGGCCATTTAGTTCAGTATATCCAGCCTCGCTTGATAGAGTGTTTCCAAAGTGCTGTTCATTGGTACCATTTTGAAAGTACATCTGAACTGTAATATCTTCTAGAGTGTTCAACCATTGCCACTCAAGAGTATCACCGACGTTTGCATCCACTACCATATATTCGTCAGCGGATGTATTGAGAACGCCCATTTGCAAGGCATCAATGAGTTTAGCATCATCAATTACTGCCGAAAGAACACCTCGTTGTGTATCCATACATTCGTCTGCAGAGGTACAAACCCCCACTAGGTCGCCAGAAGATGCATCCTGTGGACCTGGACGGACATTAGGAAAGGAATCGGAGAATTTGCTATTTATTGTGAACCTCACGGACTCCAATTGAGTTGTTGTTATTCTGATGTTTACTGTATCTTCCTCAGATACCTCAAGTATGACATTTTGTGAGCCATTAGCATTTTCATTGCTACTGGTGAGGGAGCCTGTACAAGTATTGCAATCTAGAGTCAATTGAACAAAGCCATCTTCTTCGATATCAAGAACGGCTTCATATGAGCTATTTTCATCTAGAGATATCACAATGATACGTCCTTCTAGGACGAATGTTTCAGGATTTTCTGCATGTGATAGGGGTAGCAAAGTCGCCACAATGAGAAATGCAACGAACAGTGCAAAAGTCAGTGGACTTGTCCTTCCCATAATTTTGGGGTTGGGCTAAAGTCTTTCAAACCCCCGCCTCTTTGTTGTTCAAACCATTGAAGAAGCGAGGGCGATAGGGCTAACCATGTCGGGCCCCCTTGCACGCACAGTGCTTCACCGCCTCCGTTTTGCGAGGAGTTGGGGTTTGGGTGATAGAAAGGCGCCTTCCAGCACGACCCCAAGTTTGGTATTGATGGAAGAAGACCCGTCATTTGACCTATTCTACGCTTCCTTTGAAATGAAAAAAACAAATGAACTACCAGCACGATTGCAACTCTGTTCTAGGGGTCCTTTTTCACCTCCTAATTTTGACAGTGAAACACCCCAATATGATGTCAATATTGGGCATGTCTTACCCCCCTCTCTTGAGGAAGCAAATGCTGGTGAGGAGCAGGGAACATCCCCACTTCTTCCAGTGTCATGGCAACGAATGAATCATGACCCTTCCCTCATGGAAGAAGACCTTAGCCCAGAAATAGTCGTTCTAACTGACGCAGTTCAATTGGCTGCGCAGCCAGGTAAATTGGTTGATGCTCTCATCGTTTTGAAAAGGCAATTTCCTGGTGCATTAATTTGGACACCTGGAATTGGTGGACCAGATAATCTTGCGGTTCTGACTTGGATGGGTGTGGATTTGTTTGATATGGCCCGCAGTCACGAGGCTTCGGCATCTGGAGTTCTTTTGACTATGCAGGGTCCTCGCTATCCGTTAGAGCACGAATCACACAATCTTGATGAACAGGCAAAACATTGGATTCAATCACTTGATGAGGTTCGCTCTGCACTTCAACATGGCACCTTGAGAACACTCGTTGAACGTCAAACTCTTTCAAGCCCGAGGCTGGTTGAACATTTGAGGTACCATGATCAAGCCTCAGCAAATGTTAGCGGGCTTTTGTCTTCCCATGTGTCCAAGGATACTGGTTTTCCTTGTTATTCAACAACGATGTTAACAGAGCCTCTTGTAACTGATTGGGAACGTTTCATGATGTCAGAATATCAAACACCATCTGAAGTGCGAGAAGTCATGATTTTGCTGCCATGCTCTGCACGTAAGCCATATCGTCTCTCAAAATCACATGGAAGGTTCATACAAGCAATACAATCAACAGCTTGTCATGAGGTAATGATGACATCTCCCTTAGGATTGGTTCCTCGTGATCTAGAGGATGTTTGGCCTGCATCACATTATGATGTACCTGTCACAGGAGATTGGAATCTCGATGAACTTGCACGAGTGGAACGAATGTTGCATAATCTCGTTGAACGCATCGGCTACAAACGAGTCATCAACCACACCGATATGGACCTCTCTTTCCTTTCGTGTGAAGTCGTTGAAACAAGAAAAGGCCGAGGAGCGGGGTCACATGATGCGCTCCAGGATTTGAAACAGGCCGTTAAAGATGCAGTTGCGACCTATGAATTGCGAAATCAGAAGAATTCTTTCCGCCTTCGTTCTAATTACATGAGCATTGCTCGGAAGAATATGCGAAGCGATTCATGGCTCAGTGGAGTTTCGGTTCGTGGTAAATTACCCCGCTGGCGATTGGAATTGGATGGTGTGCAAATGGCGGTTTGGTCTATTGAACGAAACGGATTTTCATTCTCCAAATCATCCATTGACCTCCTCCACGATTCCGATGCACTCCCCAAAATCCATATCAAGTCTAATTTGAAATGGAAGGGAGATGTTTTTTCTAATATGGTCAAAGCATGGGATTCAACTATTCGCAAGGGCGACGACCTCTTGGTAATTCAGGATGAGAATGTTCTGGGACTTGCTAGAGCAGTTGCGCCAGGATGGGAATGGAACGGCACTCCAGGGACGCTCGCAAAGTCACATCAGCGAAAAAAGTAATTTCGAATGTAGCCTTCACTGCGCCATGGCGTAGCGGAGTGGTTAAGAAGGGGAGATTGGTCGGAAAGCCGCTTGGTGATTGCAAATGGCACGTATGTTCAAGTCCCGTAAAGGCCAAAGTGGCTCCTCACGACCTCATGTAAACGACGCTCCTGAATGGTCCAATACGGATAAATCAGCCGTTACATCCCTCATTCTTGACCTTGCCAAGTCGGGCAAGTCAACCGCTGAAATTGGAACGATTCTTCGTGACAAGCACGCAGTCCCAAATGTCCGCTTAGTCCTCGGAATGCGTATCGGCCAAGTTCTCGCAGAAAATGAAATGGTGAGTTCATATCCTGAAGACATGATGAACCTCATGCGTCAAGCAGTTGCTATCATCAATCACCTCGGTTCAGGTAACCACAAGGACATTCACAACAAGCGAGCCTTGGAGATAACAGAATCTAAAATTCGCCGCCTTGCTAATTACTACAAAGGCGAAAATCGTCTGCCAAGTGACTGGCGGTACAAGCGCGACGAACTCCGACTGATGGTCGAGTGATGTTCGCACCGATTCTTCAACAAGGTCAAGTTGATGAGGGGTAACATCCTAAGGGTAGCGGGAGCATTATGCGAGATCTTTTGGAGGCGCCTTTTTTCGAAGCCTTGAAGGAACGATTGAGAGCTTATTCTACCCGTATGAAGGAAGCCAGTATAATTCACCTTCATGCACCTTCAAGCCTTGAAGGAGTTCTCGCTCTTGGTTTCCTAGAAGCAGCCTGCCTTGATGCTGGATACAAGTATCAGCGCAGACTCTACCCTTCTAGTCACCATCGTCCACGGGACGAACCTTTGGCGATTGAGTCGCCAGCATCTGGATTGGGTGTGCTAATTCTTTCGGAAGAAGATACATGGGACTTAGATGACCTGAAGGAAGAAGAGCAAATTCGTCTGGTTCCAACAGCCGCAAAGGTCCAACTTGGTGCACAAAATAGAATCCATAACGGTGCCTTAGATTGCGTCATTCAA
>DASCRS010000129.1:0-6896 GCA_034402455.1 Candidatus Poseidonia sp.
CGAGATGAGCCCATTCCTACAGCAACAAGTCCACCCATTCCATGGCGTTTTGCTGTTTCATAATCAATAACTTCAACCTTGACATTATCGTATTCTCCTGCCCACTTCTCTGCCATTTCAGCGAAGGCCATAGGATACATGTCGTTGGGTGGACAGTTGCCCAAATCTCGGGAAAGATGGACACCAGTTACCACTGCACTCGCACGGTCAATAGTGATTGAAAGTTCGGAAGCATCGCCTTCATTGCAGTTGATACGAGCGGCCAATGGCGGCTTTTCATCGTCTTCATCAGTTTTCTTGTAAATATCGTACTTGTAGTCACGCATCATCATACCTTCAGCGAAAGCAGTCATGGCTGGAATATCTGAGGTGTGGAACACAACGGTTAGTTCCGAATCATGTGATTTCTTATGCTGGGCAACAATCGTAGCACCTGCTTCTCGATAAGTCTGAGGCTCGCTTTTGTCTTCCTTACCAAGGCCAACGAGAATTGCTTTCCCGCCTTCGGTTCCGTACAATGACATAACGCTGTTTGCTTTGCCCTTGAAATCTCCATCACTCAATACACGGTTGATTTGGTTCTTAAGGGCCGCAGGGACGCCTTCTGCGTTATCGGTAATGGTTTGCGCCCCCTCAAAAAGAGGAAGGACGAGGGTGCCGTTGATGTTGTTTCCTGAACTCACTGTTACTTGCATGGTGTTCACCTAAAACTCCGACTCTCTTTACCCTCTTGAAACCTCGGCCTCCATTCAATGAGGATTAAACTCCAATCTCAGCAAGAGGATTGAATGGCAGAATGCATAATCATTCGTTTTCTTGAGTCCCATCTGATGTGGATAACTCTGGATGACGTCTTTGAAGGAATTTTGCAACCGCAATGAATCCGACCATGATGCTGAGGGGATGAAAAATGCCGTAACCAACAAGGAAAGAGCCTTCGTCTTCTTGATCAAAACTCAAAGCCCCAGGTACAACCGTTTCGTTAACCCATTGAGATGACTCAATAATGCGTTTTTGATAGTTGAGATTCCATGTTCCATCCGAGGTGAACTTGATTCCTTTAACATCGAATATCTCAGCACTGCTATTGGTGGCGTTCACGCTAAAGAGAGGAGAAGACCAAACGGCATCTCCATTTTCATCAAGGTATTCCAAACTTGCATTATTGGTGGTTGCATGACCGTAATTATGTATGTCTAGCGACAATTGGCCATCAGCGACATCAATGCTACGAACATCAAGGCGCGCCCTCCAGTACCACACATTTGAGATGAGGTATTCCATGACATCCAATTCCTCTCCAAGCCGGCTAGAAAGTTGCTCCGCAGTACCAAGAAGCCATTGTTCATCATCGGTTTCGAATGTGAACGTAGGATAACCCATAATTCCGTATCCATAATCACGACTAGTCCCTGAGTTTGGGTAAAGTCCTTGATTTGCGTTGCGTATTGGGATTTCAGAGATATTTGCATTCACATCATCTCGTATGTAATGGAATAATTCCCAGTCGATGGGCTGGTCTGGGATGTATCCCCAAGGATGGAGCATAATCCAAACACCAGTGTGCATAGTGACATACAAGTCTGCATTGGGGACTACGTCATTCATGTAATTGGAGTTTGCAAGTGTTTCAGCTTCACTAAACGGACCACTTCCCGGTTGCGTTTCGTCTTGTTCATTCCAGTGGTGGTCGTAGTTGCGGTTCAGGTCAACTTGGTTGATATTCCACCGAGTATCTAAATCGTTTCCGTCAGCATTGAGCATGATAAGAATGTGAAGTTCTGTGGTGGTAAGAACGTCCATCGCTTCTTGGTCCCCAGCAACCCATCCCTCGATGTAGTGTTGAGCAGTCAAGAATGCCAATTCGGTCCCCAGGTGCTCATTTCCATGATGTCCTCCGTCAATATAAACAACCTCTTTTGGAGAGCCATCGGGCTTGGTTTCGTTACTCCAATCCGAAATTCGCACAACCCATAGATTCTTGCCCAACTCGGTTTGTCCCGCAATAGTAAGATCAACGATTTCAGGATAATCATCTGCCCATGCATTGACATCAACAGTTAGCGTCACGTAGGAATGGTACCAATGCTCTTGGACGAGCCCTGGTTGCTGAGCGGAGGCAAGTGGAACTAGACTTCCAGCGAGCAATAGGAAACATAAACCCCAAACGCGCATGATTACTCCTCGGGTTGGTTGTTCAAGAAGTTAACCAAAATCATTAATCGGTGGTAAAGGCGTTAGGATTTGACACCTTTTCCGCTTCTCGCGTCCAAATACTCGGGCCGTCAGTGCTGTAAATATCTGCAAACGGATCAATTTCTTCTTCCTGAAGATTTCGTTGCATATAAGCCTCGACGCGCTCACGCAGGTCTGGCTTAAACTTCCAGTAGTGAATCCTCCATTCTCGGCCGTCCCACAATGTTGTTTCTTCAGATTCAGTGGTTAGAAGGTCGTAATCTTGGAACATGTAGAACAGGTTGCGGTCAGTGGGTTCAAGGGCATTATCAATAATGCGGTTATAGAACCCGAAGAAGCCAAGAGCGTGCTCAGCCATGCCTTGAGCGACCTCGGAATCCATCTCCAAATCGATGTGTTGTTGAATCGCTTTCGTTAATTCTGGTAATGTCATTCCCATCTTGTTCACCCCGGCTGGGAGGCTCTATGCGGCCAACATAGTACTTCCCGTTGCTATTTTATATTGTACTCCGACCCATATTAAATGTTCCATCCATTTTCATGAAAACTGCAATTTGAATGGTGAAAACGACAGATGTTGGTGTATCGGCAACATCATGAAGGTGTCGTTTCCCCCTCGGGTTTGATGGATGAGGTCTTTGTGGATGGACAATTCCTCGGTTTACCTCAAACCGATGGAGAGGTTGACGTGGTCATTCTCCCATTGGCTTTTGAATTAACCACTTCATACGGAACAGGGACCGCTGATGGCCCAAGGGCTTGTATTGAAGCAAGCGGCCATGTAGAACTCTACGACCCTGTCTTGAAGGAAGATTTGCCCGCAGGGATGGCATTTAGAACCGAACCTTTGTGGGAAGGAAGTGCAGGTCATTTGATGGGCCAACTCGACGAAATGGTTGACCATGTGAGCCCGTGGTATGCAGGTCAATGTTTTCCACTCTTCTTGGGAGGTGAGCATGGAATTTTGCCTCCCATTGTTCATGCTGCACGCCATCACCCCCTTGTCAAAGGCGACCTCAGCAAACTAACTCTTGTCCAAATTGATGCCCATGCTGACCTTCGGGAATCTCTTGATGGCGAGCCTTTCTCTCATGCATGTGCAGCTGCTCGCAGTCTTGACCTTGGTGTCGGAAATTTACTGCAAGCCGGTATTCGTGCCTATTCATTAGAAGAAGCCCAACTCATTGAAACGGATGAGCGCATTACAACCTTCTTTGCATGTGATACTCAACATCCCCCCAATGAAAATGAATCGTGGTTGAAATGGCTTGACGCCTTGAGAAATCTTTCTGGGCCAGTTCATTTGACCATTGACATCGACGGTTTAGATGGCGCATTAGTTCCAGCAACAGGAACGCCCGTCCCTGGTGGACTCTCCTTTTGGCAGGTTATAGAAACCATCGAAACTTTGTTTTCGGCCCCAAATACGACCGTCATCAGTGCCGATGTTAACGAAATCGTGGCTCAGGAGGGGACCTCTCTCACACAATTTACTGCTGCCTCTTTAGCAACAAAAGTAGTTGCATGCCACCTTTTGGCACGAAAAGAGGGGCGTTGGAGTCCGACCAACACCAAGATGTTGGATTTATCTCCATCTAATTTTTTCCAAACATGGAAGAATACTGCTCCTTCATCAAATTGAAAAATAGAAGACAAAAGCACGAACAAGGTGGAAGACATGACAGACTACCAATCTCACGGCAAACATGTTTTTCTTGACTACACAGGGTATGAATACGCTGAAGTGAAACAAGGCGAATGGATACTAAAAATCCTTCAAGAAGCCGTAGCACATGCCAACGCAAGAGCAGTTCATGCTCATGTAGCGCCATTTGATGGAAGTATCTCACCGCTTGGTTTCGCAGCAGTTGTCCTTATCGACGAAAGTCATGTAACTGCCCATTGCTATTCAGAGCGTGGTTGGCTCGCTATTGATTGCTTTACCTGTGGAGAAAGTGATCCAAACCTAATGGCAGATTATATCCAAGAACAATTAATTGAAACAATGCCTAAACTCCAACTTATGCAACGTCAAGAAGTGGGCCGGTTTCTACATGGTGCGTGATTTCATGTCCATTCGAACCTTTGTCGACGAGCATTTTCATCATTTCAATGCAGGTGTTGTTCAGCGAGCATCCAGTTCGCTAACGGATTTTCTAAATCAAGATGGGAAAGTGTTTCTCACTTTGGCAGGTGCAATGAGCACTGCAGAGATTGGACGTAGCCTCGCTCAAATGATCCGAAAAGGGCATATTGTTGCCATTTCGTGTACAGGAGCAAATTTGGAAGAGGATTTGTTCCATCTTGTTGCGCGTTCACACTATGAACGAATTGAGAATGTTGATGATTTAAGCCCAGCCGATGAAGTAGCACTCCTCGAGCGCCAACTCAACCGAGTTACTGACACCTGCATCCCCGAAGAGGAAGCAATCAGAAAAATTGAGACTCATCTCCTGTCATTGTGGAAGCAAGCCTCCCAAAATGATACTTCATTCCTACCTCACGAATTTCTCTATCAGTTGTTGACCAGTGGCCAATTGGAAGATATTTATGACGGGGATTCAAACAATTCTTGGCTATTGGCTGCTGCTGAAGCCAACTTGCCACTCTTCGTCCCTGGGTGGGAGGATTCTACACTTGGAAATATCTTTGCTGCTCGGTGTTCCGAAGACATCGTCGATTCAAATATCATCAAAAGCGGTATTGAGTACATGACTACGCTGATTGAATTCTATCGTACAAATACAGCCCCCTTGGCATTTTTGCAAGTTGGCGGAGGTATCGCTGGCGATTTCCCAATCTGTGTAGTTCCTCTCCTGAATCAAGATTTGGGTGAAGTGGCCCCTCTATGGTCTTGGTTTGCACAAATTACTGATTCAACCCCCTCCTATGGAGGATATTCGGGTGCTCCACCGAATGAAAAAATCACATGGGGTAAACTAGGAGCCAACACCCCTCGTTTCAGCATTAACAGCGATGCCACCATCGTATTACCCTTGATGTTTGGATATATCATGGACCTTTGAATGCACATTACTCCCAAAGTTTTGAAGAGGAGCACCGCCACCTTTTGGCCATGAAGCCAACGCGAAGAGGCCTTTGTTTCGGAATGTTGCTCTTGTTTCTGTTCTCAACAGTACCCATTCAGGCCCAAGTTTCAACCGCCCCTTCCCTCACTATATCCACACAATGGACGAATGATGGGATGGGAACGAACCTTCACGCCTACAAATTGATATTCTCTGATAACGGAACCTATGAATTTGAGTTTGATGCTGTTCACGAGCGCAACGGCTCAACTTTGAATGAAAGTTGGTCGCTTGAATGGGGGCATGAGGACGGTCACAGGACTGCATTGATTGAACTGAATACATCAGTTGAATGGGGCGATAGTATTGCTCTAGAAGCCACCATCACGAAGCAAAACGGTCAAACCCTACTCCAACCTGTTATCGTTGAGCGCCAATTTGATATCGGAATTTGGAATCAACCCATGGACGACCATGAAGTCATGCTTTCAACCTCTTGGGCTCTTGACCAGGGGTATCAAAATGAAGAAGGTGACCAACAATTTGTCCTTACCTTTGACGGCCAAGGTTGGCAGGAACGAACAGGGCAACGATTGGAATCTTGGGAACTCGGGAACGGCACCTTCCGAACAGTAGAATCCGTTAATGGAACGGAGACTGATTTAGACCTCGTCTTTACTCAGTTATGGAAAAATGAAACCATTATCGGTGGAATTTTGACCCATCAGATCTTTGATGCTCAAGGTTTTGGTACTCTCAACATTACAAACGATGAAGATGGCACAATCACCGAAATTCATGCCAATGTGTCCCAAGCACACCTCAACCGCTCACTCACCAACGGAATCGTTGAGGAACTGCTATCGGTAGAGGCAACTGGTACACTTGATGTATTAGAAGAAGATGATGAAAATTCCTCATTAAACATCACTGGGGAACTCTCTGTGTTCTTTTTCGAATATCACGATGTTGACGGTGTACGTGTCTTACAACACAATCAACTGGAAGCTATGGCTGACTTCGTTTTAATCGACGAAGGAACGCGCATGGATGTCTCTTTAGACGGTTTCATACAACTAGAGCGATGGGAAGAAGGAATACGTGTTATGCATCAAGAAGAATTGTGGGGCTCTGGAACTTTTGGATTTGATGATGAAGACGAAAATTCAACCCTTGTAGTTAACGGTACCATCATTGAAATTCGCTCAAAGGTAGTCAATGGAACCACGCTCACAGATAACCTCCATGTTGATGGAACCCTTTCAGGTGATGTGCAAGGTACCTTTGGAATCGTAAGAGAGATTGAAGAAACGGGACAAAGGGCCAATGCGAGTGGGCAAATGTTCCCTGCCAATGTGATTCATCAAGATTCCTGGTTCAACATTACAGGAGTAAATGGAGGCAATTTCTTTGACGGGGCAGGAGTCGGAGCAACACACAATGAGACATGGGATTACCAAGTCGTTCACTCTGATTGGGATAACAGAACCATTCGTTTCATATGGAGAGAAACGGGACCAAATCCTTCCGAGGGGGACGAGCGCCCTGAACGTAGCCCTCAAGCCAAGAATGCAACGGCCCCCGTCGCAGAAAGCGGTCTTGGAAATCTGACTGTGAGCAGAGAAACAGGATTGATGCCAATACCACTTCAGCCTGGCGATATTCTACGCT
>DASCRS010000130.1:0-4017 GCA_034402455.1 Candidatus Poseidonia sp.
TTTCAGAGGGGAAGATGAAACCAGAGAGTGGGCAAACGCAGCAGCCCAGGTTGCTATGCCAAACTTCCAAGCACAACCTGCAGCACAAGTTGCTATGCCAAACTTCCAAGCACAACCTGCAGCACAAGTTGCTACGCCAAACTTCCAAGCACAACCTGCAGCACAAGTTTCACCTCAACCTATGGCTATGCCAGACCCAGCTCGTGATTACTACAACGGACTACTAGCCCAAGGCTACCCACATGCCGAAGCAATCCGCTACACTCAGCAGTATTTCCAAGAATTTAGAGGCTGAACAAAAGCGAAGAACGGGGGCGTTGTATGACGAATTCCAGTTCTTGGAAATCAAAGGTAAGTGAGAACCCGTTATTCCGAGGATTTCTCATCTTCGCTGCTTTCAGAGCAGTTTATGGCATGGGTATCTTGCTAGTTACATATTTTCTTGCAACCAACCAAAACACACCATGGTGGACATCATTGATTTTTCTCGCCTTTTCAATGGTATTTTCAAGGCTATTGTTTAGAGCAATGAAGCAACGTTGGCCTCATATTTTTGCAACAAGGACAAAACCTGCCATCGAATTATGAGCAGTCTGAGAATCAAACGATCCCTTGAGCAATCATTGCTTCGGCCACCTTAAGGAAACCTGCAACGTTAGCCCCAAACACATAATCGCCTTCACGGTCGTATTTCTTGGCTGTTTCAGAAGCATTCTTGTGGATGTTGATCATGATATTCTCAAGGCGTTGGTCCACTTCTTCGCGGCTCCATCCGATTCGGAGGGAGTTCTGTGACATTTCAAGTCCAGAGGTTGCGACGCCACCAGCGTTACTAGCCTTTCCAGGAGCGAAGAGCATTCCAGATTTTTGGAACTCTTCAACTGCTTCGGGTGTACAAGGCATGTTTGCTCCTTCACAGACTGCGATAACATTGTTAGCGACGAGCATCTTTGCTTCTTCTCCATTGATTTCATTTTGAGTTGCACATGGTAGAGCAACATCAACATTAACGCCCCAAAGTCCGTTAAGAGATGGTTCGGGCTCACTTGCTGTGTAGGTTGCTGAGGGGTATTGCTTTGCATATTCAGAGATACGACCTCGGCGGTTGTTCTTCAAATCCATAATCCAGGCCAACTTTTCACGGTCAATACCATCAGCATCGTGGATGTATCCAGAGGAGTCGGACATAGTCACTGGCTTACCGCCCAAATCAAGGACTTTTTCACACGCAAATTGAGCGACATTTCCTGAACCTGAGATGGAAACTGTTGCACCTTTGAACGATTTGCCCTTAGTCGCAAGCATCTCACGAGCAAAGTAAACCAAACCATATCCAGTGGCTTCTGGACGAACCAAAGAACCACCATAGGAAAGACCCTTTCCAGTCAGTACACCACCTTGGAATTCATTTTGCAATCTTTTGAACATTCCAAACATATAGCCGATTTCTCGGCCACCCACGCCAATATCGCCAGCAGGGACATCACAATCTTGGCCAATGTGTCGCCAAAGTTCCATCATAAATGATTGGCAAAATCGCATGACTTCACCATCAGACTTGCCCTTTGGGTTGAAATCTGAACCTCCTTTTCCGCCTCCCATTGGGAGTCCAGTAAGGGAGTTCTTGAAAATTTGCTCAAAGGCAAGGAACTTCAAGATTGAAGCATTAACGCTTGGATGGAAACGGAGTCCACCCTTGTATGGGCCAATGGCGCCATTGAACTGAATACGGAATCCACGGTTGACTTGTGTTTCTCCTGAATCATCAACCCAAGGCACACGGAAATGAATCAATCGTTCTGGCTCAACAACTCGCTCAACAACAGAGATATATTCTGGGTGAGCCTCAAGAACTGGCTCAAGGGATTCAAGTACCTCTTTCACAGCTTGGTGAAACTCAGGTTGGTCAGGGTCACGGGCTACAACTTTGGCATAAATGGCATCACTAGGGCTCATCTTTCTTCCTTCTAACACGTATGTGTTGGGCCGCCCTTGTAAAGGCCCTTTCTAATGGTTACCCCTAGTCAACCTCAACAAACCCCGAACATGCGACCTCGTGGGGCTCAACGGTAGGGACATACTGTGAGGAAACGCTCAAGACGTTCAATTCGCCTTCGGCCTTGAGCGTCAATTTCACTCATGGCACGAATCGCTTCCTCAATAAGCGCATGTTGGTCTTCTTGAACACCTATGGTTTGTCGCAAATGATCCAACATTGCCCATTCGTCTTCAGAAATGATATCATCGTCCAAAGCTGCAATCAGAGCGGACTGGTAGGTCGTCACATCCCCCATATGGTGCCCTTTGTAGGAATCATCTTCATCGAACGGAGATGCCACTTCCCCGCGCACAACTGAACGGCACTCTGCTGTATCGGATGGTGCCACACCAAGACTTCGTGAAAGGACATGGAGAATTTGGGCTTCATCATCGGTAACGATTGCATCATCATATGCAACTTTGAGAATTTCAAGATAGAGGTAGAGGCCACGGCTTGGTTCAAGAGGCATAGACGGTGTTGCATTCGCCTTTGATTTCAAACTTCGCTCGTTTTTTGATGGGTCTAAAAGGACACCTTAGGGCATTGTATGACAAAAAAATACAATTTGTCATCATTTGAGTCACACTTATATGTCTGTTGTTACTGTCTCACAATAACGGAGGAACAAGTATGAGCCAGCCAACCACCGCAGTCTCCCTCAGAATAACTGAGGAAGACCTTGCTCTCCTTGATGCCCAAGTGGGACTAAAAGGTTCGAGAAATAGGTCGGATGTTGTGCGCATGGCCATACAGGAATATCTCCACAACCAACCTCTTCTCCAAGACATGACTACGGTCCGTATACCGCTTGGCCGTCACGATCAACTTCAACTCGGGAAACTTTACGAATTACTCGGAGTAACACCCGAGATTGCTGCCCAAGAAGGAATCAAACTCTACATTGCCAAAGCCACTGCGTCTTTGGCACCGATTAACAATACACTCGATGTTGCTCTGGAGGCGTCCAGAGCAGCGACGATACGACGCAATGAATACCAAGAATAAATGGTGAGAGAGCGGAGGGGATGGGATGAATTGGCAAAACTCTGGATACAACCTTAGTGGAGCCACCCTTTCGGCCAAGCAAGTACGGTCAAACTTGCATGGCTTTGCCTCATTGTGTCAGCGTGCCCGTCATGCACGTCTTGGCCCTGGTTACCCCAACCAAACCCCCACAACCCCCCCCTTGGATGACGGCCAGGGGGACTCTGATTCCACCCCGGCTTGCTGAGTTGGTGGTTCCCCGTGCCCAGCCCCCACATATCTGGGCACAACGATTCAAGGATAGCGTAAGCCATCACTACTCAATCCCAATCCTTTAGGAGGGTCGTCGTCCGATGAAGGTTATGAACGAAGGAAAGGCGACTCCTCAAGTGCCGCAATTCCCTTTTCTCGCTCACTCCAAACCCCGACCTGGTCAACTTGAGATGATTCAAGATTCTATCAAAGCTCTAGAACAAGGCGGATACCATCTTGCGGCAGCACCCACTGGAATCGGTAAAACTGCTGCTTCATTGGCCGCAGCACTCCATGTTGCAAGTTTGCAACCACAACGCAAAACAGTGTTTTTCCTCACATCACGCCAAACCCAACACAGAATCGTAGTTGATACTGTACGTAAAATCAACGAGCAACGAAAAGGAATGGCCCCCATCCGCCTTGTGGACATGGTTGGACAAGCCGGCATGTGCGTCCAAGAATTTGCCAAGGAATCCTCAGTTGTATTCTCATTGATGTGTAGCCAATCCCGAAAATCAAGGTCCTGTCGCCCCTGGATAACAAGTGCACCAGGATTGAAAGAACGAATCCTAGAGGCACCCCTCCATGTCGACGAACTCGTTTCACTCACTCGAACTCATACCGTGAATGGAGAATTAACCCAAGCATGCCCATGGAAAGTTGCTCGTGAAGCGGTAAATGGGGCTGACGTCTTTGTCGGAGATTACAATCACCTCTTTGACGAAGGAGTTCGTGAG
>DASCRS010000131.1:0-7284 GCA_034402455.1 Candidatus Poseidonia sp.
GCTCGAATACCTGTTTCTTCGAAGCATTTCCACCCTATCCACTCGGGGATGATTCCAGATGATATACTACTCTGCCCTACTACGATTCCTTGAGGGCGAGAAGGTGAATTCCGCCTCTCAGTATCACCGGAATTCGTCAAAGCTAGTCTTTCGAAATCACAAATTCTTTCAGGTATGGCAAAGAAAATTCCGGATTTCACAGCGATGTGTTCTGTCATAATCATTGAATGGGTAGTCTCATTTGCACCTAACGGCCAATCCATTTCTTTATCGTAATCATCAAGCTGAACCTGTACAAGTTCTTCGGTCAATTTCTTGCCGCACGTGCAACTAATAATCACTTTGAAGCCCCCTCGCCGTGAGTATTGCTACCGCTGATGATATATTGATTCAACCCTGATTCAAACGGTTATGCATTGATGCTGGGGGTGTCAACATAACACCCTCGCCCTCACAATTGCTGAATGCATGGGGTCGCAGTGGGCTACCTAAGACGCTAGCGTTAGCAGCGACCCGCTGCAAGCCCTTCGTATCAGAAAATAAAATTTGGAATCAAGCAATTTGCAAAGTATCGTAGCCTGATGGTCGAAGCATTCGACCGTGTTGGCAGAGCTTTTCAATAACATCTTCTGCCGTCGAACGATCAATATCATAGCGTTCTGCTTCATTGAATACATCGAGAATCTGAGCCACGCCCCCGTTGTTTGCAGACAATGAAGCAACGATTTCCATAATGGCCTTCTCTCTATTGCGAACTGTTCCTTTCTTGCCGGTAAAAAGCGTTGTTTCATCGAAATTGCCACCCATCAAATCTTCACGCCAAAGACGAGTCATTCGAACTGCTCTTTCTGCATCTTCGAGCGTCGCCACCTGCGAGAGACGAATACGGGCACTAGCTTCTGCTAAACGTGCTAAAGCCTCAAGAGAACGAGCAGTGATGGCAACGCTATCATTTGAGTCACCCGTTTGCTTTCGAGTTTCAACATAGAATTTGACGATGATGTCACGCGCCTTTTGTTCAAGGTGGGGGTGGACTGTTCGCTTGGAATAAGCAATATATTTTCGGATTAAATCTCGTGAAAGGATTTCGCCGTGTTCGGGAGTTTGTTCAATACCAGAACGGGATGTCGACTTGGTTGGGTCGGGGGCACTACCTTCACTGACTAACAATTCACTGGTGCCTTGCAATCGATTACTGATGATATGTTGGGCAATCATCGCGTCTTTTTCCGAGTCGGGGTCATCGGTTAACAACCAAATGATGTCAAAACGGGAAACCAAAGGAGGTGCTAAATTGATTTGCGCGGTATAAGGAACTTCTGAAATTGGCTCGAAGCGCCCATTTTTGGGGTTGGCAGCGGCAAGAACGGCACAACGGGTGCGAAGGCTCGCGTTGATTCCTGCTTTTGATATCGAAATTGTCTGTTGTTCCATTGCTTCGTGCATACTCGAACGGTCGCCTTCGTTCATTTTGTCGAATTCGTCAATAGCGGCGAGCCCAAGGTCAGCAAGAACCAATGCTCCTGCCTCTAAAGTCCAACGGCCATCAGCAGCAGCATCCTGGACTGCGGCGGCTGTAAGACCAGCCGCCGAGGCTGATTGACCCGATGTAAAGCGGCCACGGGGGGAAATTGTCGACATATAACTGAGCAGTTGAGACTTTGCAACACCAGGATCCCCCATTAGTAAAATGTGGATGTCCCCTCGGTTTCTTGTACCATCGGAATTAAGTCGTGCTACGCCACCAAATAATTGCAACATCAAAGATTGTTTCACTGGATTCATTCCGAAAATTGAAGGCGCTATGCTTTTGGTAAACAACTCGTAAATATCGGGACGCCTTGCCAGTTCTTTGATTTCTAATTCCTCATCTTCGGTAATGACAATTTCCTCAAGAGGAATGTTTTGCCGTTCAAGGGAATGAATGCGCAAAAATATGTCGAATACAGGAGTGTCCTTTCCGCCTTTTCGTTGGGAACGTATGAATAAAACCCCGTTTGCTTTCACGCGGTCGCCGGGATTGAGTTTACCTGCCAAATCATGTTCAGCGATACAGATGATTCGTTCAGGCTGAATACCGCCCTTCATTTGCTCGGGCAATTCTTGCAATTCCATGAATTGGGAATTGATAAGAATGGAATCTTTTTGGTTTAATTCAAAACGAGTTTGGCGCTTTGCTCTCCCACACCCTCCGTCTAATTGTTGGCATTCAATTGGTTCAATGAGTTCTTGTTCATTGGGCTGATTTACAATCATCGAATGACCACAAGCAACACATTCGAATGTCGCCGCATAAATTCGTGGACGAACTCCTGATATTTTGGTCGTCACAGCATCAATGGCAAGCATCATGCCAATATCATCTGCACGCAATTGGGAGACAGTTCGAACTTGGTCGACAGGAAGATGGACTATTCGGACAAATGGATACATTGTACTGTGTCCTGCATCCAAAAGGAATTGACGTAATGCTTGGTTTGATGCATGGAAATGAAGTTCTGGGTGTTGAACGATATCGTGAGCGAATTCGTGGTCAAATCCTTCAATAACACGATACGAAACTTCAAGCGATTGTTCATCGGGCCACATCTGTGCAAGGTTGTGAACTGATTCTGCGAAGTGGTCTTGAATCAAAGAAGTCCAACGAGCTGGAAGGTCGAATTCTTGAAGCATTTTGAGCACCTAGCAAACGCGGGATTGGCTCCCGACTTCCAAACAATATCGGCAACGGTATTTAGCCCTGACCGCGCGAAAATCCTACCCCTTTGTTTCCATTGGAAAGAAGATGGTTTGACGCTCGTCGTTTACACAGGAAATTAATGTCCACTGCCAAACAGCCATGACCGCAGATAACATGAGGAAGGAGAGCGTCGCTTGAGGTATGCCGAAGCATGCATTTGCACCCGTTGAAGGTCGAATCGAGCGTTGGGTCTTGGACTCTCCGCTTTTGGAAAACCGGCTAGGTGACCCAACAGAACGTGAGATTATCACCCACATTTCCCCCGAAGGAATCGCTTTGATGGAACAGGGAACATGCTTGCCGGTGCTGATTTATTTAGCCCCATTCACTTCATCTGGGCCTGCTCGTGCAGGTTGGAAAGCCTTCGCTGAAACTTTGCTTCAACGTCATGAGCGTTTAGTCAAATCTGGCAAAATGGAACCTGTAATCTTGGTTATGCCAGATACTTTCACTACACTTGGAGGCAACCAATTCGTTGATTCTCCTGTGCTTGGGAAATGGTCATCTTGGCTTGCCCAATCCCTGAAGCCAGCCATTCAAACGCGTTATGCAACCAATGACAAATTCGGATTGATTGGAAAATCTTCTGGTGGATATGGTGCATTGGTCAATGCCATGCTACAACCAAATGAGTGGAGTGCCATCGCCTGTCACTCGGGCGATGTTGGTTTTGAAACGATGTTTTTGCCAACCTTTGCTGAAACGTTGACTCATGTCCACAAATTTGGCGGGGTTGCTCAGTATGTTCAACATGTTCGTGATGCTGCTACTCTTTCGGGGCCAGATTTTCATTCCTTGATGATTTGTGCAATGGCTGCATCGTATGACCCTCGGGCACCAAGTCAAGCTAATCCCCTTGGTATCGTGTTACCTCTTAATGAGAAAACGGCCGCCATTGAAGAAGACGCATGGTCTCGCTGGATGG
This sequence comes from Candidatus Poseidonia sp., assembly GCA_034402455.1. Lineage (GTDB taxonomy): Archaea > Thermoplasmatota > Poseidoniia > Poseidoniales > Poseidoniaceae > Poseidonia. The sequence goes on from DASCRS010000131.1 coordinate 3,666, forward strand.
GTTTTGACCCGTTGACACTCATCGAATCGAATCATTCCGAACTTGCTAAGTTGGAATGTCTATTGATTGATTGTGGCAGTCGAGACCAATACCATATCCAATATGGAAGTCGGCTATTTGTCGAACGTTTGAAGGCGCTGGGTGTCAATCATACTTGGGAGGAATTTGATGGGACCCATTCTGGAATTGATTTTAGATTGGACACAAGTTTTTCACAGTTGTCGAAAGTGTTATCCTAGTTTCAACAAGTTTTTGAGGCGGTGAGTTCTTCAAACGCCTTCTTTTGAAGGTGGTATGGCCGAGCCCATGGACTATGCGAGTGCGGGCGTCGATATTGACCTTGAGGGGTCTGCCGTTGCCTCGCTTATCGCTTCACTAAGCGCATCCAGCCGTCCTGCAGGAACACCAGGAGCTCCCGTTGATTTGCCCGGTGGATTTGGTGGATTAATCGAGTTCGGAGATTCTTTGCTCGCTCTTGCTACTGATGGGGTTGGTAGCAAATTACAAATTGCCTCTTTACTCAAACAATGGGGCGGGGTTGGAATCGATTGTATGGCAATGAATGTCAACGATTTACTGTGCGTTGGTGCTGAACCAATTGCATTTGTCGATTATGTGGCGGTTCCAAAGCCCGACCCTGAAACCCATGCGGCTCTTGGAGCCTCCCTGGCAGAAGCATGTCGCTTAGCTCGAGTCACTTTAGCAGGAGGAGAGACGGCATCTCTCCCTGGCATCGTTACAGAACTCGACCTTTCTGGTACCGCACTTGGCTATGTCAAGAAAGGAAACGCAATCACTGGTGAACATTTAGAATCGGGGGATGTCCTTATCGGATTGCCTTCCTCTGGTGTCCATTCAAATGGATACTCTTTGGTTCGTCGCGTCATGGAACATACTGGGCACAAATATACCGATAATGCCCCATTCAATGTCGCAAGTGTTGGACGCTGTGTCATGCATTTCGATGGAAATGATGATTTGCAATTCACGCTTGGTGAAGTCTTCCTTAATCCAACACGAATCTATTGCGACCCAATTGTTGATTTATTGAATCATGCTGAATCTTCTGATTCTGATTTTTCACTCTCGGATATTCATGCTATATGTCACGTTACAGGCGGGGGGTTGTCCAATCTACTTCGGCTTCATGGCTCCTTGGGCTGGCATATTGACTCTCCACTCACTCCGCATCCTGAATTTGAATGGTTGCAAGAAGTCGGTGGAATTGAAACGCGAGAAATGTATCGAACTTTCAATATGGGGACTGGAATGATTCTTGCTGTTTCTAAGCAACACGCTGAAACAATCTGTACTTGGATCAATGAACGCATGGTTGGTACCCAAGTCATCGGGCATGTCCATGACCAAGGGCACAAAGTTACTCACGCCCTTGAAGGCGTCGAGTTCTCACACTACTGAAGTGTGTTTCTTCTCGAGCAACTTCGTTAACAAAACGCAGAAGAAGAGATTCACTCTTCTGATCCCTTTTTAGCAGCGATTGTAAGACAAACTATGGCGCCAATGTAAAGAAGTGGCGCAAGGAAGTCTGTTGGGGTGTCGAAGTTGGTCCAATAGGACAATGCTTTTTGGTTGGTCGTGACACTTGATGCAAGTGATTCTGCATCTGCATCGCCAATCTCGGAACTAGATTCTATCGAGAATACCGCTTGCAAATCATCCATTGTTGGTGCTGTGTGTTGCTCGGTGATAGGACGCATATCCAACCAGAAGGTGGATACGGAAGAGCCGGCAATAATTGCGCCACTCAGTTGTTCTGCTTGCAAAGTAACTTCGCTACCAAAGTAAACAGGTAGGGCACCAGGCATTGCATCAAGCAAAGTATCGGTATCCAAGAGTTTTGCTTGAATGGAGCGCGTCAATGGGTCGAGCGAGGCTGAACAATCGTCAACTGCGATATCCTTCAAAGTTGAAGTTCCATCGCAGGTAATGGCAGCAGTCGCATATCCAGAGAGGTCCACAAGGTCGCCATCCATTGTCAAGAAGCCGCCTGTGGTATCGGTTCTGGATTCTGCTGTGACAAGACCAAATGTGTTTTGCATCTTCATTGGGTCTTTCCAAGAGAAGTATGAACTTCCGTCGACAGCCATCATCTCACCTTTATCGCACGTTGAGACTTCCCCGGTACAAATCATGTAATCGGTTCCAGTGTCACTTACAATTCCGCCAGAGCCGTAGTAGGTTGCATTGGACTCAAGGCTGGTCCATCCAACAGTCATGTCCATTGGGTTTCCAGTAGCAAGGAAAGCAACGACCGGGTCGTGCCATCCGAGCAACCAGTTGTTGAATTCTTGAGTGAGGTAAGGGGTTGTTCCGAACGAACTCATCAAGTAACCCGGTACGAATTCAGCAAAGATTGGTGATGAGACAAAGAAACTCAGTGCTTCAGCTGTATTTTCATCCACGCCATACAACATTGAAATTGTACTGGCATTCCATGTCATTGGAGTTCCTGCCCCCATGGTTGTGAAATCAATTGGTGGAGTCATACCACTTAATTCCCCATACATGAACAGAGTCGCGCCAGTAGAGGTTGTTAATCCAAGAGGGCCGTAGAGAATGTTAGCCGCCTGAGATTGGTTGATTGAAACCGGAGTTGCATCAGCGTGTCCTGGAATCATTCCTGCACCCCATGCGCCACCCATGTTGAGGGAGTTGCTGAGGTAAGGGTCGCCGACTGGACTCATGCCGCCAAAGGTTGTGTTCACAAATTGCTCAGCGTTCATTGTGCCTGTGCCGCCAAGAAGACCGAGTTGAGCCGAGGAAGCGGAGGTTGCCCATCCGCCAGCCCAAGTAGCAACTGCAGTATATTGGTCGACGGTGAGGTTGAATGCAGTCATAGCGTCAGCGACGTCCATGGTGAGGAAGGTTGCAAGACCGAATCCTGTTCCGTCAGCGTTGGTTGCAATCAAACCAGTTGGAGTGGCTGTGAAGTGTCCCGCGACCATGAGAGCGATACCGTTTGCGCCAGTAAAGTCAACGCCCAAGAGGTTGTGAAGTCGGCTTGTGATGTCATCGTTGTTGCTTGCGTTAAAGTCGGAACCGCCGCCGTAGCCTTGGAAACTTGTTCCAACAGCTGCATACATAGTCCAATCTCGAACGAATGTCTTCACGAAATCTGGCGTTGTAGCATCCGCCATGGCAAGGTAGCCATAGGTGGAGGCTCGGGCAATCACAGTGGAGTTCGATGGGTCTTGCAGCATCTGGGAGACCAACATTTCTGGCTCGCCCATTCCTATAAATGCAACAGGACCGAGTGATTCCATCAAAGAAATGTTGAAGTTCCCATCAAAAGGATGGAATGTATTCATCATGGCATTGTCCAAATCTCCTGATTGCCAATCTCCTGTAGTATTGGCAACGGGGAAGTTAAGATTTGACGCAATAATAGCTTGTCCAGTAGGAGAGGTTTTCCATTGGCCTTCTGCACCTGCCGCCCAGTTCATTCCCATTGCTCCATCACACGGAATTGAAACTCCGGCCATTGTGCAGAGGTCACCGGTTGTGGCGGTTCCTGCTTGTGTGGTGTTCATGTCTTGGTTAATCATTTGTGCAGCGAATCCAATCTTTGTGAGGTCCATGATTCCATTGATTGCCATTC
>DASCRS010000132.1:0-2389 GCA_034402455.1 Candidatus Poseidonia sp.
CTAACCAATCTAGCACCATCTTCCGGTGATACACACATGGCGGAAATTCTTGGATTGCACCGAATCAACGATGTATTAGTCTACGATGCTCGCCTTTCAGGTAGCGATTCGACTATCTGGTCAACCAACATAACATCTGGTTTCACGGTCCAACTTTCAACCCAAATCTTAGCACCTGGCATTACTCTAGGAGGAATTGTATCAGGTCATCGCTTGATGTTTGATTGCTTCACAGCCGCTCACGGAACAGAACTTTGTGTAACAGATGGAAGCCCAAACGGAACCCTGCTTCTCAGCGATAGCACCCCGGGAGTCTCCTCTTCCAACCTTGTCGCTGCGGTCGCTTTAGAGCATCAGTGGTTAGTACTCGCCTCAGGATTCGAGGGGACTTTGGCTCATGGCGTATCGCTTTGGTCCACCGACGGCACAGAACTAACCTTGCGCTACAACCCATGGCAAGGTGCTGCCAACTCATCTCAAGCTGGAAATTACGGCCATCTTCTATTGAGCGCAACACAAGTTTTCTTCATTGCTCATGATGGAGCAACAGGGCATGAATGGCATCGTTGGAGTCATGGAGAATTATCCGATGATTGGATTTTACTCAATGCGCAGTGACCTTTGACGCTCTTCCAATGCAGTAAGGACACGAAATTCCAATGGTGTAATCTTTTGACTCTTGTTCAGAGTGTGATAGAGGCTCACGGCAAGCAAAACATACCACAACTTCAGTCTCATTGAGCTCTGGATTGAGAGCTACGCGCTGGTCAAACACGAAGCAATCTCCGTTCCAATGAGTACCTCCGACTGATTCAAAGTAGCCAAGAATGCCTCCTTTGAGTTGTTTCACTTTTGTAAATCCGGCATTGAGCATGATGACGCTGGCCTTTTCGCACCTAATTCCACCCGTGCAAAACATCACAATTTCTTCATCCTTCATCGCATCTGGCAACTGCTCAATTGCTTCAGGAAATGCCCGAAATGACTGAATTTCTAGGTCAATTGCGTTTTCAAATGTACCAATACGTAATTCGTAATCGTTTCTTGTATCAAGAACATGTACAGGATGACCGTTATCAAGCATTACTTTGAACTCTTCTGGTTCAATTTCTTCACCAGTGAAAATCGCTGGCTTGACAGCATCAATTCCAACCGAGATAATCTCTTTCTTCTTCCGAACATTCATTCGGTTAAATGGCTGATAATCTGTATACGATAATTTTAGCGGAATATCAATAAAACGCTCATCCCGTTCCAATTGTTTGACGAAGTTTTTGATGGAATCTTCAATTCCTGCCAAGAAGAAATTAATTCCCTCAGGAGCCAATAGGATGGTGCCTTTTAGACCGAGGTCTTCACAAATACTGCGGAAATAATGCTGCAGTTCATCGCGGTCATCAAGGTCAATAAAGCGGTATCCCGCAATGTTGTGTATCGGCCCCGTCATGGTTGGGCGTAATGCTGTCTCTTCTTGACTCCACCGACTCTACAATGAACTACGCCAGTCGTGTCGGGCTGCAAGGGCTCGGCGCCATCCTTGACCAAATGCGCGAGAAGTAACCCTTGGCGCTGGAGCCATTTGCCACCTCTTGTGTTCGTTACGCTCCAAGCGAGATAGGACATCGATCACCATCACTTCCTCATAACCGGCTTCAATCATTTGCTCGGCGTTCATCCCACCTTCTATGTGAGCACGAAGAAGTTCGTCTAGAAGGGCGTAGGGAGGTAAGGTATCTTCGTCAAACTGGTTTGGGGCCAATTCAGCCGAAGGTGGTTTTGTCAATGTAGATTCATTGACTGGAGGGGCTTGACCCGCTTCAATAGCCCTCTGATTGAACAGTTCTGCCATAGCGTAAACTTCCATCTTGTAGACATCACCTAATGGGGCATATCCGCCTGCCATATCACCGTAAAGTGTGCAATATCCTTGAGCAATCTCGGACTTATTACCAGTGGTGATGGCCATGCTATTCTGGGCATTTGCGTAACCCATGACCAGAAGGGCTCGCAATCGTGCTTGAAGGTTCTCTCTAGCCACTGCATTCCCTCCATCCAACACGTTCGCAAGGTCAAGTTCAGTTGCTTGATGTATGCTGTCAATTGAATGTACCCGATGGTGCATTTTGAGCGATTGCGCTGTGTATTCTGCATCGTCAATGGAGTGTTGAGATGAATGTCGGCTTGGCATGATGAGGCCAGTAACATTTGAAGGCCCAAGGGCTTCAACAGCAACACAAGCCGCGACTGCGGAATCAATTCCGCCAGAAATTCCCAAAACAATAGATTTGATTCCAGACTTCCGACAATAATCCGCTACACCTGTAACCACGGCATCTGTGATTTCTTCAATGGTATTTTCATTGGGGAGGTCCATGTCTTTAGGCCCCAG
>DASCRS010000133.1:0-10517 GCA_034402455.1 Candidatus Poseidonia sp.
ATGGGGCATACTCACATTCCATTCCACCGTGCATCAGGGGCGCTACAAGATTATGTTCTTCTATCAGTGTACATTGGTGTAGTCCACCTTATGCTTGGATTCATTATCGGATTTGTTAACGTTGTTAAGGCACACGGAATTGTTGCAGCATTCTTTGAGAAAGGAAGTTGGATGATTATTCTAATTGGAGGATTCCTTCATCTTTATGGATTCCTAACTGGCGAACATGCGGTGTTTGCTGCTACCATCCCAGGTATTGCAGTTCTTATTGGAATATTCTGTCTCATTATCGGCCTTGCTATCTTTGAGAAGTTTGGATGGGTCGGTGGCCTCATTATGGGCCCTATCGAAACCTTTGGACTCCTTGCAAACACGCTCTCATACCTTCGAGTTATGGCCGTTGGCGTTGCTGGTGTCAAAATCGCTGAAGTTTCCATTACTATGGGCTGGGATATGATGATTGCTACGGGCGCTGGCCCCTTTGAAATCATCATTGGAGCGGTTCTCTTCCTCTTTATTCAGGTCTTTGCAATAGCGCTTGGCCTACTTTCACCTAGTATTCACGCTGCCCGTCTACACTTCGTAGAGTGGATGGGCAAATTTTACGATGGCTCGGGCCGGGTATTTACCCCGCTTGGTGGCCGCACCCTCCATGCGGAGGGGCAATCATAGTCCCCTGGACATAAAATAGGAGGTAGAAAAATGAACAAGAATACCCTAAAAACGAGCCTACGCACACTGATCGTTCTGCTAACCCTCGCCTTGGTCGCCCAAGGTGTTGCTGCAGAAGACCCTGTAACAGATGATTCGAGTGCAACTGATGGAATGACCGGCGATGTCGGTGCGGGTCTAGCCCTTGGCCTTGCAGGCCTTGGGGCTGGAATTTCCCAAGCCGCTATCGGCAGCGCTGCTGTCGGTATGCTCGCTGAAGACGGTAGCAAGTTCGGTGTTGCACTGATCTTTACCGCTCTTCCAGAATCCATCGTGATTCTTGGAGCACTTCCGCTCTTCCTTTGAGGATTAAGCGGTTCCCATTGGGCTCTGCCCAACTGAAAACGAATATGGAGAAGATACAATGACATTAGAAACACTAGCAAACGATATCGCTGCCTCTGCAGAAAGCGAAGCTAAAGCGTTGATTGAAGGAGCAAAATCTGAAGCCAAAAGCATTCTTGCTGAGGCCGAAGCACGTGCGAATGATATCCGCGGAGAAGCAAAGCAGCGTGCAGAAAAGGAAGCAGGCCAAATCGAGAGAGAGTTGGTTGCAAGCGCACGCCAATCAAATCAGAAAGACATTCTCGTTGCACGACGAAGAGCCCTTGATGCTACACTTGATGCAGCTCGTGGCCACATTTCAGACGCTGGAATGAAGGGCAGAGATGCAGTGTTGAAGTCACTGTTGGCGAATTCAAAGAAACTAGCGAAGGGCAAATTTGTTATTCGCCCTGTTGAACTTGATCGTGCTGCCATCACAAAGGCTGCTGGCGACCGTAAGGTCGGCGAAAGTGTTGATGGCCTTGGAGGATTTATCCTTGAGGCTGAAGATGGTTCTGTATCATTTGACATGCGTTTTGATGTGCTACTTCAGCAGGCTTGGTCCAACCAACTCTCTGCAGTGAACCAGACATTATTTGATTGAAAGAAGGTGAACATATGATGCTCGGAAACACCCCTTACATTGCCGCTCGTGCTAAGTCGCGCCGGCAAAAGTTGGCTGACCGAGCTCGTCTACGCCAGTTGATCAATCAATCGGTAGACCAACTGACCGTTGCGGTTGGAGATCTTGGCTACCGAACGGAAATTGACCTCTATGCAGGAAAGTTATCCGGTGGTGACCTCGTGGAGGCTGCGTTAACTCACAACCTAGAAGTTGAACTTCAAGACATCGTCAACATGAGTAATCGTGCTATTAGACCATTGATTGAAATTTACACGCTCCGCTTTGAATATCAAAATGCCAAAGCAGTATTGAGGGCTGTTCATAATGAAATTTCTATTGAAGAGGTTGGAAATACCATCCTTCCTGAAATTAACGACATCAATACTCCTTGGCTCAAAGTAGTTGAAAGTTCAGATGACCTGAAGTCTGCTGCGCTGTTAATGCGCCGTAAGGCATTTGGCTCTGCACTCGGAAAGGTTCCACAAAATGGAACATTATCTGATTATGAAGATGCTCTTGACCGTCATTATTTCGCAACAGCTCAGGCTGCTATGCGCATGTCGAGAGGAGCACCTTCGCGATTCTTGAGCCGTTTGTTTGCCAGTGAAATTGACCATCGTAACATCATCAACATCTTGGAAGCAAGTGCAGTTGGAATTGCGAATGAACAACTTGTATCGCTGCTTATACCTGGGGGCAGACTCATCCAAAAACGCTCGTTCTCGAACATCGCAAATGGTGGACGTGCAGCAATGATGGACCTGCTACGCTCAGGTGACCGCTTTGACATGACTGCTTTTGAAGAAGCACTCAAAGAATCTGAAGCAACCCGCAGTCTTGACCCTGTGATTACACTGATGAAAGAAAGAGAATATGCAATGATGCAAAGGATGAGCTACCTCCATCCCGTGTCAGCGCTCCCTATTATTCACTATGTTGCGATGAAAGTTCAGGAAGTCAACGATTTGCGACTTATTGTTCGTGGAAGACTTGCCGGCCTAAGTGCCGAAGTGCTTGAGGCACACATTTTGTGAGGTGATATGATGGAGATTGCAGTAGTAGGTTCGCCAGAATTCACCTTGGGCTTCCAGCTCGCAGGAATATCAGACCTGTACAATCCTGAAGGCGAGGAGGCTTTGCACTCCACCCTTCGTTCCCTACTCAACAACAAATCTGTTGGACTCATGGTTGTCGACTCCACCATGCTTACAACACTGCCCGATCGTCTGCGTGACCAGCTTTCGGCGTCCGTCTCCCCAACCGTTCTTGGAATCGGTACGGAGGAAGACACCACCTTGCGTGATACCATTCGCAAGGCAATAGGAGTCGATCTGTGGAAGTGAAGTTCCATACAAAACCTGGAGGAATAAAAAATGAGCAATGAAGGAGTAATTTACAGAATATCAGGTCCTGTCGTGACCGCCACTGGCATGAAAGCTGCGATGTATGACGTCGTACGTGTGGGCCATGAAGGTTTGATGGGCGAAGTGATTGAATTGCACGGCGATAAAGCCGTGATTCAAGTTTATGAAGATACATCGGGTATCCGCCCTGGAGAACCTGTCTTGAATACACAGGAGACGCTTTCGGTTTCACTTGGTCCTGGTTTGTTAACTCAAATTTATGACGGTATTCAGCGCCCTCTACCAACCTTGGAAGAGGAAATGGGTGTTTTCATCACCCGTGGTGTTGACGCAGATGCATTTGACATGAAGAAAATTTGGACCTTTGAACCTCAAGTCGCTGTTGGCGATGAAGTGGTCTCAGGTCAAGTGATTGGGCATGTCCAAGAAACCGAAACAATCGTTCACAAAATCATGGTACCTCCTACCGTCAGTGGTGTTGTGAAATCGATTGAGTCTGGTGATTTCAACGTTACACAAACCGTTTGTGTACTCGACAACGGCACTGAAATGCAGATGATGCAGAAGTGGCCTGTTCGAACTCCTCGACCTTTCCAGCAGAAATATGCGCCAGAAACGCCTCTTATCACTGGTATGAGAATTCTGGATTTCTTATTCCCGCTTGCTAAGGGTGGTGCTGCAGGTATCCCTGGGCCATTCGGTTCAGGAAAGACCGTTACGCAACAATCCCTTGCAAAGTATTCCGATGCACAACTCGTTGTGTACATCGGCTGTGGTGAGCGTGGAAACGAGATGACTGAAGTGTTGGACGAGTTCCCTCACTTGATTGACCCAAATACTGGAAAGCCTCTCATGAACCGTACGGTCATGATTGCCAACACTTCCAACATGCCTGTGGCTGCCCGTGAAGCATCTGTCTACACTGGGATTACCATTGCGGAATATTTCCGTGACATGGGCTATGACGTCGCTTTGATGGCCGACTCTACTTCACGATGGGCTGAAGCAATGCGTGAGATTTCCTCTCGTCTTGAAGAGATGCCGGGTGAAGAAGGCTATCCTGCTTACCTTTCATCCCGAATTGCAGAGTTCTACGAACGCGCTGGCCGTGTTGAGACTCTTAACGGAGACGACGGCTCAGTTACCGTTATCGGTGCAGTTTCCCCGCCTGGTGGAGATATCTCCGAGCCCGTTTCTCAAGGTACGCTCCGTATCGTAAAGGTGTTCTGGGGTCTTGATGCTGGACTTGCACGACAACGTCACTTCCCTGCGATCAACTGGCTCAACTCGTATTCCTTGTACCCACAAAGCCTTGACCAGTGGTTCCGTGACAACATCGCTCAGGATTTCCCAGAGATTCGAACACAGATTAGTGGTCTTCTCCAAATTGAATCCGAGCTCCAAGAAATTGTCCAACTTGTTGGTTCCGACGCATTGCCTGTTGACCAACAACTTACACTTGAAGTCGCTCGTATGATTCGTGAATACTTCCTTCAACAGAATGGATTCCATGATGTTGACGCATACTGTGACATCAACTTGCAGTATCAAATGGCAAAGGCAATCCTATCGTTCCAAGACGCCGCAAAGTCTGCAATGGCTAGCGGTGCAGTTCTCAATGATGTTGTAAACGTGCCATCTCGCTCCGACCTCATGCGAGGTCGATTTGAGAAAGGTTACATTGATGTCATTGCTGACATGGTCAAGAAAATGACCGATGAAATCGCCGATACGGTGGAGGAAAACTGAGGAGAGGAATATCATGACTGGAAAAGAATACCGAACCATTACTGACGTGAAAGGGCCCCTGGTCTTTTTGAACAAAACTGAACCTGTTGCCTTTGGTGAAATCGTCACCTTACGACTCTCCAATGGCACCATCAAGAACGGGCAAGTTCTCGATACCTCTGACGATCTCGTGATTGTCCAAGTGTTTGAAGGAACAGCCAAGATTGACCGTGAATCCGGTGTCACCTTCATGGGTGATGTCTTCAAACTCCCAGTGAGTACTGACCTTGTCGGTCGTATTCTGGATGGAGCAGGACGACCTCGTGATGGCGGTCCAGAAATTGTCGCTGATGAAAAAGCAGACATCATCGGTGCTGCTATCAACCCATACAGCCGACAGAGTCCAAACGATTTCATCCAAACAGGTGTTTCTGCAATTGACCTATGTACAAGCCTCGTCCGTGGACAGAAGTTGCCAATTTTCTCAGCATCTGGTCTTCCACACAATGACATTGCTTTGCAAATTGCTCGTCAAGCAAAACTCAAGGATTCAGATGAAGAATTTATTGTTGTGTTCTGTGCAATGGGAATCACTGCTGAAGAATACAACTTTTTCCGTTCTGACTTGGAGCGAACCGGTGCTCTTGAGAACGCTGTGTTGTTCGTTAACCTAGCCGACGACCCAGCTGTTGAGCGAATCATTACACCTCGTTTGGCACTTACCGCTGCAGAATACCTTGCCTTTGAGAAAGATTACCACGTTTTGGTTATCTACACAGACATGACAAACTACTGTGACGCTCTTCGTCAAATTGGTGCAGCACGTGAAGAAGTTCCAGGACGACGTGGTTACCCAGGTTACATGTATACCGATTTGGCTATGCTCTACGAGCGTGCAGGGATTATCAAGAACAAGAAGGGTTCAATCACTCAATTCCCAATCCTAACCATGCCTGGTGACGATATTACACACCCAATTCCTGACCTTTCTGGCTATATTACTGAAGGACAGATTGTTATCAGTCGTGAATTGCACCAACAAGGTATCTATCCGCCAATCAATGTCTTGCCGTCATTGTCCCGTTTGATGGGTTCATGTATTGGTGAGAAGACAACCCGTGAAGACCACAAATCAGTGTCTGACCAAATGTATGCTGCATATGCACAAGGCCGTGAACTCCGTGGACTTGTCGCAATTGTCGGTGAAGATGCACTTAACGAGCGTGACAAGCAACTACTAGACTTCTCTGGAGTCTTTGAAGACAAGTTCCTTCGCCAATCACGTGACGAAGACCGTTCCATCGAGGAAACACTTGATCTGTGTTGGGACCTCATGTCTGCAATCGACACAAAGTACCTTGTTCGTCTTGACCAAAAATGGATTGACAAGTACCACCCAGATAACCGCGCTTGAAGAAATAACTAACGAAAAACGAGGGGAATTGCTATGGCACTGGATATCAAACCAACCCGAAGCGAACTCATCAAGTTGAAGGCACGAATCAAGCAGACCAAGAATGGTTACAAATTATTGAAAATGAAGCGGGATGGACTGTTTCACGAATTCAGACAACTTCTTTCACTCATGATTGAGGCAAAGAAAGACCTCACTAACGCTTACCGCCTTGCAAAAACTCGAATTGACCTTGCAAATGCCATCGAAGGTGGTTTGGCTGTCCGTGCCGCCGCCATCGCAAATTCAGCACATCCAGAGGTTGAGGTTGAGCGACGAAACATCATGGGTGTCGTTGTTCCAAGCGTCAGTGGTTCTAACTTGAAGTCTACATTTTCAGAGCGTGGAATTGGTTTCATTGGTTCTTCGCCGTACATTGATGAGGCTAGTGACTCGTTCAGCGAATTGATTGAAAGGATTGTCACCGCATCAGAAATGGAAGCAACGCTAAAGCGTCTTCTTGCTGAAATTGAAGCCACTAAGCGACGTGTGAATGCTTTGGAATTCAAAGTAATTCCTGAACTTGAAGAAGCGAAGGTGTTCATTCAACTTCGCCTTGAAGAGATGGAACGTGAAGAAACGTTCCGATTGAAGCGTTTCAAGAACAAATGAGTCTCATTGCCAAGAGTTTTCCTCTAACGAGGGATTCATGGGGGATGGGCATTACCGACTGTTGGGTGGGATATGTTGAGCGAGCCAGAATCATCTTCTGATTTGCCCAGTCCGATGGGTCATCACAAAGAATCGTGGGACCAACACGAACTATTGGGTTCTGCACTAAGTTCCTATTTTGACATTCTCCAGCACACAGGAGGGCGCTGGCCTTCATGGAAGGTTGCATATTCTGGTGATTTATCAATTCACGAAAGACTTCTTGATGCAAACCGTCATCTTGAGAAACTAGGATGGATGGCAAAACTAACCTCCGACGAGGGTTGGACCATTACGGCATTTCCTCTTCCTGAACGCCAATTTCCCCGAATTAACAGTGTCCTCTTTTTTTGGGGGCTATCTTTCCTCACTCTCAGTCTTGCAGGCGATATTTGGATGAATTCAGCCAGACCTGATGAGGGGTGGTTTTCATCGTCTTCATTTGTTGATGCTGTAATTGGATATACGCTCCCAATTATGGTATTTTTATTGATTGCATCCTTTATTCAAACTCGTATTGCGCGTAGATTTGGTGTTCGTTCGGGACATATCATGCCAGTTCCTGACCTCACTATTGCTCTGTATGCAATGGGAATATTCCCCTCAAGTTGGCTATTTTGGCCTTTTGGAATCTTGCTTATTCCGACCATGCCTCGTATGGATGCCCGTCCATGGCCCAATCGCGCATCATTGGGATATACTGCACTTTCAGTACCGATTGTCCTTATGGTTTCTGGAATGACTCTTCTCTTTGCAGGTATTTCCTTGACTCCACAGTACCTTGAATTATCATCCATGCCTCTGTTGACATCAGCTCCAAGTTTCATTGCACTGATTGCGATGGAACTTATTCACGATGATGCTATGATTCGCATGGCTTGGGCCCATCCTTGGGTCCATGCTGGTGGAATGCTGATGCTATTCGCTTGGATTTCGATTCTTCCCATTCCTACGTTCCCAGGGGGGAGGCTAATTATTGCAAGAATGGGTGTAATAGATGCCCGAAGTTCTGGGACCCAAAGTCTCCTTCTTGTTACCGTGCTACTCTTTGCTTTCCTTTTCGATGTCTTTGACAATTTCTCACTTTGGTTCCTTATTCTAGGTTTGATTTTGCCTTTACTTTTTTTCCTTGGGAACGATTTACGAATCCCGTTTATTCTCGATGAAAATGAAGGTCTAAGTGAACAAGACCATCGGCGTATGGGGACCTTGTTGCTGATCTCCCTTTTGCTCTTCTTGCCAGCACAGCAACCTGTTTTGAAGAATGATTCATGGGATGATGATTTGCAGTATGTCCTTGAGGCTCCAGAGGCCGCCATTTTGGGGGATGATGGAACTTGGTTTTCATACAATACAGTGGAAATAACTAATCCGTCTTCAATTCAAAAGCCGTATGCAATCGATGTATTTTTTGAGCAAAGCGGCCATGATTGGGAAGTAGAATGGATTTGTGATGACCAAAATTCCCTAACACTCAATGGCAAAGGATGTGGTTCAAACCTTCTTCCAGGACGAACGGCTAAATTTTGGATTAACTACTCTTGGTCTTCAACAGAACAACCTTTGGTTTCGAATCTTACATATGTTATAGAAATGAATGATGAATATTACCTTGAAACTCAAACCCTTAAACCAGGGCTTGAAATTGCTGCTTCAGATCATTGGTATGATATCTTTGCTGGAGGTCATGTAAAGCGATGCGTTGATCTTCACGGGCAACTTTTGGAATCACCAAAATTGAATGTTTCAGTAGGTGAATCTCAAATCGCAGGAATGCAAACAACATTGGTGCAAATTGACGGGCAATCGGGGATGGAAGCAAATCATGAAACCACTCCATCATCAGTTTGTCTTCGAGGGCTTGATCCTTTGGTTTTCCAACCTCCAATGTCTGAAATAACATTGAATAATGATACATTCAAACCACTTATGCCGGAGAATTATCGCCCATTGGAAGGAATGTTTCCAGAAGAAGGTTGGACTATCGGAACAAATGATGAGGAGATTCCAGGATGGGGCTCACTGCTCATTGAAGGGGGAGTGCTCCAAGTTGGAAACGATTTCTGCCCAATAAATCCGAAGATAAGCACTCCATCTCGACCGTTTGAAGGGCCGTGGATTTGGGATACTTCGGTTTTCAAAGTAGGTGCTCTTCCCGTGGTTGAAAGTGGTCAGAATCTAACTTTGGTTATGGCCGAAGGAACGAACGCTTCTTTGTGTAGCAATAGTGAACGGTTTGACCCCTACCCACGTCTCAAATTTGATGTTCATGAAGGCCCAGAGATGTTGGTTGAATGGATGAATACAACTACGAGATTTTGGACCACACCGATTGCAAGAGCATTCAACGGTACAATGATGAATCAAAATATGGGAGAACTTTCATTCATCAATCCAGGCAATGAATCAATTCCGTTCAGAATTGCTCGGGAAGGCGGTGTTGGAGATGATTGGCTCCATGACTGGGATGGTCAGTATCTTGCACCAGGAGTTACAAATTTATCATTATTGCCGCCATCAGAACCCTATTCCACGATGTGGATTACACATGAAGCAGGTACGGTTGTTCTACACTTGGCTAGTTATCAATGAGGGAGTAACATGCGTATTTCCATTTTGGGTGTCGGTTCAATCGGGACCTTGATTGCAGCCTTTTTCGCAAAAACTTCACATGAAATTCATTTGCATGTTCGCGGTGAACGTGGGGCTATGGTCATGCTTCAAGGGTTGGAAGTTAGAGGCCTTATGGAGGCCAATATTCCAGCCGAACGCTTTCTTCTAAGCACAGAGGAATTAGAAATGCCCGTATCATTTGAGAATTCCTCGGATGTGGTCATTCTTACATGCAAAGCCCACGAAGTGGCGCATCTTGCGAGTATGGCTTCAAGCATTGTGAAGGATGATGGTTTGGTTCTCGCATTGTCCAACGGCTTAGGGCATGTTGAGACATTGAGTAGAATTGTCGGTATAGGGAGAACGGTTGCAGCAACGACAACTCATGGAGCATACCGAAACGCAGATGGAGAAATCACTTGGGCGGGAGAAGGAGCAGTTAATCTTGCAAGCATGCCTTTAGGTCCTGGCCCCGATGCTATTGAGGGACTGTTTCGCTTATTCAATGCTGCAGGATTAAATCCCGTTATTTGCTCGGATGCAATGCAGATGATTTGGGAGAAGGTCCTTCTGAATATAACCATCAATCCCCTTGCAGCTCTTGCGGGATTGAAAAATGGAGAATTATTAGAATCCAATGTAATAAACGGATGCATGATGGTTTACAGAGAAGCAAAACAAGTAGCAGATCTGGAGCGAGTTCAGTTGTTAGATGAAATTGAATTTGAGCATCTTCTGCGTACGGTGCTTGAAGCAACAGCAGATAATTCCTGTAGCATGTTGGAGGATATCAAAGCTGGCAGGCGTACTGAAATATCATCGCTGAACCGAGAAATTGCCAATAGAGCAGAACAACATGGACTGAGTGTCCCTTTGAATCAGGTCCTTGCTTCACTTATTGAGGCCTGCCATCCTCTATGAGGTCCAAATTGAAGTGCAAACCAGTATTCGATGTTTGTAGCAATGCATCATCAACTACCAGTGTGCCGATAAGTGATAGGTTGCGCAACTCAATCAGTTCTCTTGAGGGAAGAGATTGCCTCCAGAG
>DASCRS010000134.1:0-5236 GCA_034402455.1 Candidatus Poseidonia sp.
ATCGCCTACGTACAGACTCTATTATTATCGAAGGATTATGCGCCCAAATCACTCACAGATTGAGGCGACTTCGGGAAACAGATTTACTCAAACCGTTATGGACAAGAGAGCCGAGAAGGTGGGCTTACTTTGAACGAATAACAAGTATCCAAATCGGCAAATTAAACCTCTATGCTGCCCCTGACCTTGTTATGTACCATCAACACAAATGGACGCTTATTCGACTTCGTTTTCAATCTGGACCTGCTCTTCCGAGCAGAGAATTAGAGGATTTATTGATGATTCATTGGGCAATTCATCAAGGTGGACTTCCCGATAAATTGGAGGATTATCGTATACGAACATTGACCTGGGCAGGTGGTCAGTGGGTTCAAGGAAATGTGGAGGTGGACCCTCGGAGTTTCCATTCAGCATGGATGATGCTTCAAAATGACATGTTGGAAATGAATTGGATGAAACGTTGGATTGCGGCTGACCCAACGCTGGAAAGCCTCCCTCTTGCCCGGAGAGAAAGGGATTGCAAGGGTTGCCCATACCAGTCAAAATGCCCTGCTGTAAATGGGCTTGAGAAAGCAAAAATAGGACAAGAAATGATACAACGAAAAGCATCAAAGTTGAGCAATGAGGTCTTTTAGTACCGCATGAACATCGCTCGCCTTTGTCACACCACTTGCCAAAAGAACCCCTTCGGCTCCAAGTTCAAGTGCAGTTGCCACATCCATTCCATTCTTGACGCCAGCCCCACAGAGAACACGAACTGAAGGATTGACTGCCTTTACCACCGCAACTGTATCGCTGACAATTGCAGGGTCAGCAGTGGTCACAGAGATATCTCCGCCAATCAGTTCGGGGGGTTCAACTGCGATGAAAGTAGGCCCCAATTCAGCAAGTGCCTTTGCTTCCTCAACATCTGCAGCACAAGCACAAACAGGAAATCCTTCAGGTAGCATCTTGAGAAGTTCTGCAACATGTTCGATGGAGACCTTGTGCTCCGCGTGATTGATGAGAGACCCCACTGCGCCTCGTGAGCGAGCAGTTGTAGGTTCAAGCCATCCTGTATATCCTCCTAAACCAACTGGGTCAAGGTGCTGTGACCAAACTTCAACCGATGTAGATGCGGACGAGATTGGACTCAAATCAAAAGCGGATACTGCCGCAACCAAGGTTGCAGGGCCGCTACCGTATTTCTCCATAGCTTCAAGCAAATTCAATGCCGCCTCACCAGAAGCACTCTCGTAGGTTTTGAAATTAACAACGACCAATGGTTTGGACATGGACTACCGTAAGCAACAGAGGATTTGAGGTTTGAGATTCAACTGAACGAGATGGGGTAATTCATTGAGCATCGCTATCAGGCCATTGTCCACCGTTTTGGACTGTTCCTTCAGGAATTATAGAACCATGGTCAATCACGACACCGGTCAATTTGCAGTTTGCGCCAATTTGTGCCCCTTTTCCAACCAAGCAAGCATCAAGATGACAATAATCACCAAGATGGACATCTGAAAGCAAACTACTTTGAGAAATTTGTCCATTTCCTAAAACACATGATTTGGAAATCATAGAATCCTTAACAATTGCAGCCGAATGGTCATCACCCTGTTGGTACCAGTTGGTTGAAACAACTTCTCCTGAGTCAAACCGTTGATGCTCAATGCAGGCCTTAACGCCTTGATTCCATGCAGAAGGTGTGCCAGCATCGATAAAATATCCCTCAAAAGCCTCGCCACTTAGCAATCCTTCTTTCGCAAGTTGAGGAAATACCTCACGTTCTATGGAATGCTTTCCTTTTGGCATCCAATCAAATATGTCGTCATTAAAGATGTAAGATCCTGCATTGATGAGATTTGAAAAGACCTCTTCGGGTTTTGGCTTCTCCTTGAACTGTGTTATGCGATTATAGTCATCCAAACCGACAATGCCAAATCGAGTTGGATCTTCAACTTCCCAAAGGCCAAGAGTGCCTACAGAATTATTTCTTTTGTGAAGAGAAAGAAGACTTGAAGCATCAAGTGAAGAGATAATATCTCCGTTAAAACAAGCAAATGTACCACTGACGACATCACGGCAATTTCCCAAAGCTCCCCCCGTTCCAAGAGGTTTATCCTCTGGCACTATGCGAACATCAAAGGGAACTTCATGTTCATCAAAATACGCTTCAATCATGTCGACCTTATAGCCGCCTGCGACAACTACTTCATCGACAAGATTGGGGGGTAGAGAACTTACCACATGTTCAAGCAACGTTCTATCAAGCATGGGTAAGAGTGGTTTTGGGACGCTGTTGGTCCATGGGCGAAGACGAGAACCCACTCCTCCCGCTAGAACAACGACCTGCATAAAACGCCGTTCATCCCCTATGCTATGAAGGCCACGACGAAACTGTCTTTTTCCAAAACAAAATTCTGCTATTCCTTCAAGACGCTAAATATTAGCAATATGTTTTCTCGGCTACGGCTGAATACCCCATCAAAGTATTGAAAGACGACCTTCAGTTGGTAGGGTTTGGAGAGCACCATGAACATCCACGAATACCAAGGAAAAGCCCTGCTAAAAGCCAACGGAGTTCCCGTTCTTGAAGGCGTGCACTGTAAATCAATTGAAGCAGCATTGAATGCCTACGATAACCTTGGAAGCAAAGTCGTGGCTGTGAAATCTCAAATCCATGCTGGTGGAAGAGGAAAGGGGATACTGTACAATCCTACAACTCGGGAGCATGTCATGGATGGGGGAGTTAAAATTGCCTTCTCAAAAGAAGAAGTTGAGACTTATGCCACCAATATTCTTGGCAATCTTCTGGTCACGATTCAAACTGGAGAAGAAGGTAAGGTCGTCAATAATCTATATGTTGAATCTGGTTGCGATATTGCCCACGAATATTATCTAGCTATTTTGGTGGACCGTGAAAACAAGGCAGTTCTCATCATGGCGTCCACTGAAGGGGGAATGGACATTGAGCATGTGGCAGAAACAACACCAGAAAAAATCCACAAAATTACTATTGACCCCAATTCTGGCCTCCTTGGATATCAAAAGCGTGACCTTGGATTGGCACTTGGATTGCAAAAAACTGCACTGAAATCATTCATGAAATCTTTGACATCTATGTATAATATGTTCATCAACAACGACTGCGCCATGGTTGAAATCAATCCGCTTGTGAAGACTGGTGACGACCAAATCGTTGCCTTGGATGCTAAGGTATCATTTGACGAGAACGCAGAATTTAGGCATAAAGACTGGGAAGTGCTCCGAGATCTTTCAGAAGAGGAAGATGTGGAAATTCGTGCAAAAGAAACTGGATTATCCTATGTAAAACTCGATGGAAACATAGGATGTCTTGTCAATGGAGCTGGACTGGCGATGGCTACAATGGACGTTATCAAACTCTATGGTGGCGAACCAGCGAACTTCCTTGATGTCGGTGGCGGTGCAAATGAGGAACAAGTGAAAACAGCGTTTTCCATTATTCTTGAAGACCCCAATGTAAAAGGAATTCTCGTAAATATTTTCGGTGGAATAATGCGTTGTGACATTATCGCTCGTGGCGTTATCGCTGCGACTGAAGCACTTTCTTTGAACGTACCACTGGTGGTCCGGTTAGCAGGTACAAATGTGGACGAGGGGAAGGCAATTCTAGCTGCTTCAGAACTCAACATTCACCCTGCTGACGACCTAGCTGAAGGTGCTCAACGAATCGTTGAATTGATTGGAGGTGTTGCTTGATGGCAATTTGGATTGAAGAAGATTCAAAGTTGCTAGTTCAAGGAATAACTGGTAAGCAAGGCATGTTTCATGCTGACAAGATGGTTGAGTACGGCACGAACATCGTTGGTGGCTGCACTCCTGGAAAGGGTGGTCAAACCGTTGAATTACAAGGCAAACCCTACCCAGTATGGAATTCAATGTTTGAGGCAATAGAGGAAACTGATGCAAACGCTACTGTCATTTATGTCCCTCCACCTTTTGCTGCTGAAGCAATTATGGAGGCTGCTGATGCCTTTGATTCCGTCAAAGGAGAAGGCATTATCGTTTGTATTACTGAAGGAATCCCAACTTTGGACATGGTCAAGGCTGTCGCATTTGTAGAAAACCGACCAGGAGTCCGCTTGATTGGACCAAATTGTCCTGGAATCATTACTCCTGGTGAATCAGGAGGAGCAAAAATTGGAATCATGCCAGGCCATATCCACGCCAAGGGAAGAATTGGAATTGTTTCAAAATCTGGAACTCTAACATACGAAGCAGTGGCTCAAACAATGAGCATAGATGAAGGGCAATCCACATGTGTTGGTATTGGCGGAGATCCTGTAAATGGAACAGGATTCATTGAGTGTCTCGCTGCATTCCAAGCGGACCCACAAACCGAAGCAATCGTTATGATTGGAGAAATTGGTGGAAATGCAGAACAGGAAGCCGCTGCATGGGCTGCAGAAAATGTGACAAAACCAATCGTTGGGTTCGTTGCTGGCGCAACTGCACCTCCTGGAAAGAGGATGGGGCATGCTGGCGCCATTATCTCTGGTGGAAAGGGGACTGCTGAAGAAAAATTCGAGGCTTTTGAAGCCGCTGGAATTGCTTGTGCAAAGGACCCTTCAGAACTTGGCGCTGTGCTTCTTGAATCGCTCAAGGCCGCAGGACTGCGTTGAATTCAAAGATAAACATCTTTCAGATGAAGCGAATGGTGGGGGACAAGGTCCCCATCTCTCGCTTGTTGGAGTAATTGCTTTCCCTCATTGCTGTGAACATAGACTGCATGCCCAGGGCTAACATGAGCGTTCCATTGATTTTCAAACCATTTTGCATGTTCTTTCTTTCCAGCGAGACATGAGGGGACCCTATGATACATGACAAGTTCATTTCTGCCCTTACGAAGGTATTTTGCAAGCATCTCAGGGAGAAGTTTTGACAAAAAGGTGTCATCAAAGAAAACTGAACTACGACCGATAATGTATCTTGCATCTTCTAACCCTCCAAACACTTCACTCAGTGCTTGGGCGAAAAGGTCGGACTGCTCTTGAGTGCACTTATCAATAAAATACCGATACCAACCGCCTCCACGCTCACCTCCGCCAAGTTTACTTCCTCTTGGTAGCAATCCAGCATCCCACATCGCATTCGCTACTGCAGTTATTATGGAGCGGTTAAGTGATGCATCCGTCCACGGATCGGGCCTCTTTCCAAATTGGAATCCAAGTCCACCGTCGCCTCCTGCGGGGCCAGGTTTGAACTCCAA